>CAZVBD010000069.1:0-12102 GCA_964625255.1 uncultured Thiohalobacter sp.
TTCCTTGTTTATTTGTTATTGGCCAAAGACAGTCCACGCCAGCCGGAGCCACAGCAGCTCGGTCGTTATTTCAAGGTGATGGCGGACCCGGATACCTGGTGGTTTATGTTGCTCTATGCCATGGCCTTTGGCGGCGTCATTGCCCTGGCAAGTATCCTTGTGCTTTATTTCCACCAGCAGTATCAGTTGACACCGGTCACGGCCGGTTATTTTACGGCGGCCTGTGTGCTGGCCGGTTCCGCCCTGCGCCCGGTCGGTGGCTGGCTGGCTGACCACTGGGGAGGTATCCGCAGCATGCAGGTGCTTTTCACGCTGGTGCTGGTCAGTCTGGTGTTGGTCGGACTGACTCCGGCATCCAGCTTTATCACCATGGGCCTGTTGATACTGGGGATGGGGGCACTGGGAATGGCCAGTGGTGCCGTATTCCAGTTGGTGCCATTACGCTTTCGTCGCGAGGTCGGTGCCACGACAGGCATGGTCGGCGCTGCCGGGGGTCTGGGTGGTTTCCTGCTGGCGCAGATCCTGGGCCAATCCAAGGTGATGAGTGGAGATTTTCAGGCAGGTTTCTTCATTTTTGCCGGGCTGGCCGTGTTGTGTCTGCTTGGCATCCGCAGAGTTAAAAGTCGTTGGCGCACTACCTGGGGTGCCGGTGAAGTGACGTCTGCGCGGGTATGAAACGATTTATAAAAAATACTGGAATTCGCAAGAGGAGAGGGTTCATGAAAGGCAGGTTTGCACAAATACGTACTATCACCGGGTGTCTGGCCATGTTGCTGGTCATTGTTGCGGGAGGACAACCTGCGATGGCAGCGGCGGATGATGGCGTCACGTCTGCCAAAGCGGAAGCACCTGAAGATGCCGCCAGCAAGGAAGAGGTCAAGGCCAAACTGCTTAAACCTTTCAAGAACCTGAGCAAGGCCAGTGCCACTTGCGTGTCCTGTCACAGGGAAAAAACACCGGCACTGTATCAGCAGTGGGGCAAGTCCAAACACTATGGCGCCAATGTCGGTTGTTACGAATGCCACAAGGCGGAAAGCAGCGATCCTGATGCCATTCGTCACAAGGATTATATTATTTCGGTGATTGTTTCACCCAAGGATTGTTCCCAGTGCCATAACAGCGAAGTGGAGCAGTTCAGCAAGAGTCACCACGCCAAGGCCGCGCAGATCCTGGGTTCCCTGGATAACGTACTGGCCGAAGTGGTCGAAGGCAACATGGCATTCAATGGCACATCAGCGGTGGCGGTCAACGGTTGCTGGCAGTGTCATGGTTCGCAGGTCAAGGTAATGCCCAATGGTGATCTCGATCCTACCACCTGGCCCAATACCGGTATCGGCCGTATCAACCCGGATGGTTCAAAAGGCGCCTGTACCGCCTGCCATCAGCGCCATGAGTTTTCCATGGTGCAGGCACGCCGTCCCGAAAGTTGCGGCAAGTGCCACCTGGGCCCGGACCATCCACAAAAGGAGATTTACGACGAGTCGAAACACGGTATTAATTTCTACGCCAATGTGGATGACATGAACCTTGATTCCTCCAAGTGGGTTGCGGGCGAAGACTACTGGGCTGCACCGACCTGTGCCACCTGCCACATGTCTGCGACCCGGGAGTTGCCCATTACCCACGATGTGGGCGATCGTATCAGCTGGACGTTGCGTCCCCCGGTTTCTGAAAAGGTTGATGCCAAACCTATCAAGCAGGGTCTGAAAGTCAAACCCTGGCGGGAGCGGCGCAAGGACATGAAGTCGGTCTGCAAGGCCTGTCACGGTACCAATGTGGTAGAGAATTTCTATATACAATTCGATGCGCTGGTGGATCTGTATAACGGCAAGTATGCCGTTCCCGGCACTAAACTGATGAAGTTGCTGAAGCAGGAAAAGATGATTACCGCCACGCCGTTTGACGATGAAGTTGAATGGAACTGGTTCTTCCTGTGGCACCACGAAGGTCGGCGTGCACGTCATGGTGCTGCCATGCAGGCACCGGACTATGTTCAATGGCACGGCATGTACGAGGTTGCCCATCGCTTCTATATGGAAATGGTGCCGAATATCCGTGAGCTGATCGAAAAAGCGGAGAAAGAGGGGAACCATGAGGGTGCCAAAAAAGTCCAGGCACTACTGGACGAAGTCCTGAACTCACCGGACCATCGGTGGTTCATTGGCAAGATGTCGGAAAAAGAAAAGACCAAACGTAAAGCGCAGCAGGAATCCTTCAAGAAACGTTACCTGCAGCACTAACCATGCGTTGTCTTGCCCTGTACCTGACGGTAGTGTTTGCCGGGTTGCTGCCCCCTGTCGGGGCGGCGGCCGCGCCTGCTGAATTCGTGAGGCCTTCCGTCTCGGAAGAACCGGTGGCGGTCGATAAGGAAACGCCGAACAGCACATGCCTGGACTGCCACGGCATCAAGGGTTTTGCCGTGCCTGTAGGCGAATTTGGCGAAAGCCGGAAACGTGCGCTGTTTGTAGACAGGGATGCGCTGCATAACAGTGTGCATGCCAAACAGGCATGTGTTGCATGCCACAATACCATTGAGCAGATTCCACACAAGACCGATCAGCGTCGTGTAGTCGGTTGTGTACAGTGCCATGAAGAGCAAGCCGAGCTGGACAGGGTCGACACGGTGCAGCCTGAAGTTGACCTGACCCGTACCATGGTGGGGTTGCCGCCGGATATAAAAATGCTGGAGAAAACCACGCTGGAAAAAGAAGCGGGTTTATACCTGGCCTCGATCCATGCGCTGCCACGGAAAGACGATCCACAACGGCCCAATGCGGATTGCGGCGATTGTCACGGTACACACGATGTACCACCCATGCGCGGTGCCGGAGCGGACAGCTATCGGCTCCGTACCCCTGCCATCTGCGGTGGCTGTCATAAAAAAGCCCTGGCCGAGTACACGAATTCGGTACACGGCGCTGCGGTCAAGCGCTATGGCAAGCTGGAGGCGGCGGTGTGCAGCGATTGTCACAGCGCACACCAGATCGCTTCACCGGAAGATGACCCGGTCAAGCTGGCTATCACTGAAAATTGTGGCAGCAGTTGTCACGAGGAAGAAGTAAAGAGTTACCGTTCCACCTACCACGGCCAGGTGACAATGCTGGGTTACGCTCATACCGCCAGGTGTTCGGATTGTCATAACTCACACAACATTCTGGCCATCGATAACCCGCAGTCCACGGTATACCCTGACCACCTGGTGAAAACCTGCCAGAAGTGTCACAAAAAAGCCACCGCCAGCTTTGTTAAATTTCAGCCGCACGGTAATACGCATGACTTCAAGCGTTTCCCGGCCATGTGGATCGTCTCCAAATTTATGATTGCATTACTGGCAGGTGTTTTCCTGGTTTTCTGGGCGCATTCGTTATTCTGGTTCAGGCGGGAAAGCAAGGATCGGGCGGCGGGCATGCCGGCTGCTCCCCATGCCGATGGTACGACGGTCGGTACCGGAAAATACGTACAGCGTTTCTCCTGGCAGGTGCGCCTGGCGCATTTGTTGCTGGCACTGGCGGTTATGACTCTGGCATTGACTGGTACCACGGTGCTGTATGCCGATAGTTTTTGGGCGCCTACGATGATGAAGTTGCTGGGTGGAGCCAAGGTCGCGGCAATGATCCACCACAGTGCAGCACTACTGTTTGGATTCCTGTTTTTTGGTCATATCATCAGCGTGCTGTACAGGAGGGCCAAAGCCCCCAAAGAGAAACGATTCCGCTGGTTCGGACCGGATTCGTTGATACCCAACCTGCGTGACTGGAAAGATTTCATTGCCATGAAGAACTGGTTCACCGGCAAGGGGCCGCGGCCGTCGTTCGAGCACTGGACCTATTGGGAAAAGTTCGACTACTGGGCTCCGTTCTGGGGCATGTTCATCATCGGTACGTCCGGCGTGATGCTGTGGTTCGCTCCCTTCTTCGGCAGCTTCATACCCGGCTGGATCTTTAATGTGGCTACTATCGTCCATGGCGAGGAAGCTTTCCTGGCGATTGTGTTCCTGTTTACCGTGCACTTCTTTAATAGCCACTTCCGCCCGGACAAGTTCCCACTGGATATCATCATGTTCACTGGCAGCATGCCACTGGAGGAATTCAAGGAAGAACGTGCTGATGAATATGCACGCCTGGTCAAGGAAGACAGGTTTGATGATTACCTGGTGGATCCGCCTTCAGAAAGTACGGTGCGCAAGTCGCGTATCCTGGGCTTTTCCCTGGTGGGCGCTGGCCTGTTTATTCTGGTGCTGGTACTGATGGGGTTTGTGCAGAACCTGTTTACCTAAGCCAGTTGCGTCAACATTGCGAACAGGATCACAGCCAGTATAAAAGAAACACTCTTCCAGAAAAGTACCGGGTCACGTTCCATCAGGGGTTTGGCCCGGGGAGTGATTTTCGCGCCACGGCTCAGGCCGTCTTCCAGTTCATAGGCCAGTTCCAGGACATCGGCAAAACGTTTGGCAGGGTCCGGTGTACTGGCGCGGCTCAAGACCATGTCCAGCCAGGCAGGCAGGTCAGGGCGGTACTGGGACAGCGGTGTGTAGGGTGTCTGGCGTGGGCGTGAGAAGGCTTCCACTTCACCGTAAGGGTAGTGACCGGCGCTGAACATACGGTACAGGCTGACGCCCAGCGCATAGACTTCGGAGCGCTCATCTCCTGCCTCTCCACGATACAGCTCCGGTGCCATGTAACTGGGTGTACCCGGCGCACCCTGTTCAGTATCGTCTTCGATGCCAGGCAGACGGGCTACGCCCAGATCCAGCAGTTTCAGTCCACCATCTTCCAGTAGCATGACATTTTCCGGCTTGATATCACGGTGGAATATCCGTCGCCGGTTCAGGCTGTATACCGCTTTGGCCAGTTTGATGCCGATTTCCACGCCAGCCTCCAGTGTCAGTCTGGGTTCGCGCAGCAAGCGTTGCTCCAGGGTTTCACCCCGGTAGCTGGGCATTACCGCATACAGGCGTGACTGCCGGTTCGGCGATAATTCGATAGTCTCGATGACCCACGGGCTGTGGGCACGTGCTGCAATCCATGCTTCACGGGTAAAGGCCTGGCGATGTGTATCATCGTCACAGATTCGTGGGTGGGGAAATTTGAGTACGACTTCCTGCCCGCTGGTGTTGTCCTGCGCCCGGAACAGACGGCTGTTGCGGGCATCGAAAATCATTTCCTGTAATGTAAAACCATCGATCTCTTCACCTGATTTGGGCAGCGGCTCGACAGGTAAATCCGCCGTTGCAGCCATCAGGTCGGACTGGTCCGGTGGCGGCAGCGCGACGACGTCGACCACCAGCCCGCTCACATTGTCCTGGCTGCCTGCCTGTAGTGCGGACTCGACGATACGTCTGGCACTGTCTTCAGGCGAGCTACCTTCATCCAGGATAGTCTGGATACGCCGGTCTGACAGAACACCGTGCACGCCATCACTGCACAGCAGAAACCTGTCGTGAAGCATAAGGCTGTGTCTTTCGCAATCAAGGTGTGTGTTCTCGTCGAAGCCGATGGCCCGGTGTAATACATGTTGCATATCGGGGTGCTGGTGAATGTGGTCCGAGGTGAGTCGTTGCAGGCGTTGTTGGCGCAGGCGGTAAATACGCGTGTCACCGATATGGATGATATGCGTCTGGCGGCCACGCAGAATCAGTGCGCTGAACGTGGTGGCCATATCCTTCAGATTCGGGTCGTTGCGACGTTGGTTGTGTACCCAGCGGTTCATTGCCAGGATCGCCCGGGCAGCCGCGCGATCTACCCCCAGGGTTTCGGGCAGGCTGTAGTAAGCATCGATAAAGCCCCGCACAGTGGTTTCTGCTGCTTGCCGCCCACCCAGGGCACCGCCCATGCCGTCGGCGATAGCGGCGACTGAACCCTGTACCAGGTGTGGCTGCGTCGTTGCATCAAAAACGGCCAGATAGTCCTCATTGGTGTCGCGTTTCCCCGCCTCGCTCGCAAAACCGGATCGAATCTGTAATTTGTCAGCCTGTGTAATGGCGGTATTCATCTGTCATAGTCTAATCGAAACAGGCACTACGAAGACAGTGATAATCCTGCGCTTCTGATCGCCTGAAAATGTCTTACAATGACTTATAGCATTATGTTGTCAGGGTAGTGTTTATTTCCAGACAGGGATATCGTGCGCGATGGCATTGGAAACCAGGCACCTCGAATGTATGGGATGAGACGCTGTCTCATCACAGTATTCCTGCTTTTTGCGGGTGCTTGCAGCGGACCACCGGAAGAGCCATTACGGGTGGGGACAAATATCTGGCCCGGTTATGAAAGTCTGTATCTTGCCCGCAGCCTTGCGCTTTACCCACAAGAAACTATCCATCTGGTGGAATTGCCGTCAGCAACGGCAGTGCTGCAGACACTGGCTGCCGGGGCGCTCGATGCGGCCTGCCTGACTCTGGATGAGGCGCTGGCCGCCCGTGCCCGCGGGCTCGATCTCCAGATAATACTGGTGATGGATATTTCAGCTGGTGGCGATGTATTACTGGTACGCCCACCGATTAAATCCCTGGCTGAGCTTCGCGGGAAAACCATAGCGGTAGAAAATACGGCCGTGGGTGCCATTTTACTCGATGGTGCACTACAGGCAGCGGGTCTGCAGGTTGATGATGTCATACTGAAATTCACCAGTGTGGACGAGCACGAACAGGCTTATACCTCAGGTGAAGTGGACGCCGTCGTGACATTCGAGCCGGTACGCAGCCGGCTGCTGACAAAGGGGGCGCAGCAGCTCTTTGACAGCAGCCAGATTCCGGAACGTATTGTGGATGTGCTGGTGGTGTCGCGCAAGGTTGCAGAAACACGGGCTTCACAGTTGCAGACACTTGTTAAGGCGCATTTTGCGGCACTTGATTATCGGCGTGAGCATACTGCCGATGCCAACCGTCGCATGGCACCTCGCCATGGTGTGACGCCTGATCAGATGGCAGCGTTGTTCAACGGGATAATAATCCCCGGCCTGGCTGAAAATCGGCGCCTGCTTTCCGGTAATCCACCGCCTCTGGAAGAAACGGCACGACAACTGATCGCGGTGATGTACCGTGCCGGCCTGCTTCGCAACAATATCGATGTGACCGGTATGATGCAGCCCCGCTTCCTGCCGGAAGCGGGCCGCTGACATGCGCACCCTGAATCTGCGAATCTGGTTTCCACTATTGACTGCCCTGTTGTTTGGTTTGACGCTGTTACTGTGGAGTGGCCTTCAGTACCAGCGTCTGGTTGAGCGTACACAACAACAGCAACTGGAACTGTGGCGAGACAATCTGGCACGCCTGCAGGCCAGTGTCAGTCGTGAACTGTTGCGCGGGGATGTTAATGAGGCACAGTCCCTGATTAGTCAGTATGCCGTTGATCCGGATTTGCAGGTGCTGGTGGTTACCGATCAGCACGGCCGGGTTTTGCTGGCGAACCGTTATGCGTGGCGGGGACAGCCGGTCCAGCACCTTCCCGGGTACGAGAAGATTGCCTATGCGTCTGTGGCACCACAGGGGCATTTTGATATTCACCTGGACGATGCGGGAAAATACATCCATGCAAGCCTGCCCATTACCCTGCCGGGGGACAACAGTAGTCTGGGCAACTTGCGTGAGGGGAGGATGTACGTCCTCTACGATCTGATGCGGATTCAGCAGGATGTTCTCGATCTGTTACTTGCTGATCTGTCTACTGTGCTGCCGATAATATTACTGGGTGTAGTGTTGGTATGGTTTCTGTTCCAGATATACGTCAGTCGTCCACTGGATGCGCTAAGGGATGCCAGCGTAGGGCTGTCAGAAGGGCACTATAAGCCGATAAATCTTAAAGGAAGTGGTGAACTGGCGAGACTTGCGCAAAGTTTTAACCAGATGGCCAGATGCATCAGCACAGGGCAACAGCAGTTGCGTGACAGTGAAGAGGCGTTGCAGAAATCACAGTCAATGTTGAGGTTTGTGCTCGATTCGATTCCCGTGCGTGTTTTCTGGAAGGATCGTAATAGTGTTTACCTAGGGTGCAACCGGCAATTTGCCAAAGATGCCGGGCTGACATCGCCCGAACAGATCATTGGCAAGACGGATGATGAACTTGGCTGGTGTGAACAGTCGGATCTGTATTGTTCCGGCGACCGACAGGTGATGCAAAGTGGTGAGCCAAAGCTGAATTATGAAGAACCCTGGACGACAGCGGATGGTGCTCAACGCTGGTTACAGGCCAGTAAAATCCCGTTAAGGGATCTGGAAGGGACTATTTTCGGAATCCTCGGTGTGTATGAAGATATTACCGAACGCAAGCAGGTTGAAGAAGCACTGCGTCGTTCGCAAAAAATGGAAGCTATCGGCCAATTGTCGGGTGGTATTGCCCATGATTTCAACAACCAGCTTGGTATTGTCATCGGTTACCTGGATTTTCTTAACCGCTATACAGCCAATGATAAAAAACCACATCGATGGGTAGAGACCGCGACCCGGGCAACCTTGCGCTGTACAGATCTCACCCGGCAATTACTGGCTTTTTCCCGTCGCCAGACTAAGGAAACGATGCGGGTGGATCTCAATGCTTCGTTGAAAGAACTGGAAACCATGATTGTGCGTTCCATTACCCCCGAGGTTGAGGTGCAGTATTTTCTGTCTGATGACCTGTGGGGGACAGAGATTGATCCGGGTGAATTTCAGGATGTCATTCTTAACCTGGTTATCAACGCGCGGGATGCAATGCCGAACGGTGGGAAGTTGTTGATCGAGACAAGCAACAGGCACCTGGACACAGACTATATTGCGGTTAATCCCGGGGTTGAGTCCGGCGATTATGCACAATTGATGGTGAGTGATAACGGCACCGGTATGGACAAAGAGACCCAGGAGCGCATCTTTGAGCCATTTTTTACCACCAAGCCCGAGGGTAAGGGTACAGGGCTTGGATTATCCATGGTATACGGGTTTGCAAAGCGTTACGGCGGCAATATCAAGGTCTATTCGGAACCTGGCACAGGCAGCACTTTCCGCTTGTATTTGCCACGGGCTGCGGCACCGGCGTCTGAAGTCTGTGACAGGGAGGTTTGCACACCCGAGTTACCTGTTGGTAACGAATCTATCCTGATTGTTGATGATGAACCGGATCTCCTGCAACTGGCCGGGCAATATTTGACTAAACTGGGGTATCACGTGCGCAGGGCTGAAAATGCACCACAGGCGCTGCTGATACTGGCGGAAGATGAAGGGATTGATTTGCTGTTCAGCGACGTGGTCATGCCAGGAGGCATGAACGGGTACGAACTGGCACAAAAGGCGACGGAACTCCGACCTGGCCTGAAGGTGTTGTTAACCTCGGGTTACACCTCAAAGACCATTGCTCACAATGGCCTGGCCAGATTTTCTGCTCATTTACTGAGCAAGCCTTATCGAAGGGCCGATCTGGCACAACAGGTAAGGCAGGTGCTTGATGAGGATACAGAATCATGATGCGTCCCGGGTTAGTGGTAGTCGATGATGAGGTAGGTCTGTCAAGTCTGGTTTGTGATGTTGCGGAACAGGCCGGGTTTGACGCGGTGCAGTTTAATAACGCCGCATTGTTTATGGAACAGTACAGCGGGGATGCAGACGTGATTGTACTCGACCTCATGATGCCGGGCGTGGACGGTGTTGAGGTGATCCGTTTTTTGTCCGGAAAGCATTGTGATGCACAGCTGATTCTCATCAGTGGTTTCGATTCCGGCGTGCTCCATGCTGCGCAAAAACTCACTGTTGAACAGGGGCTTAATTATGCAGGCAGTCTTGGAAAGCCGTTTCGTCTGGAAGAACTGCATCGGTTATTGAGTCAGCTTGCCATTGCGCCCAAAAGCTTTTCAGACGGACAAGTTGCCGAGCCGCCATCCGTGGAAGAGCTTCGCAGGGCACTGGACCAGGACGAACTGGTTATCCACTACCAGCCAAAGATCAGGTTTAATGGTGGTGATGTTACGGCCGTTGAAGCCCTGGTGCGCTGGCAACATCCGTTGCGTGGCCTGCTCGGCCCGGACCTGTTTATTCCTGTCGCCGAACAACAGGGTTTAATCGACGACCTGACCTGGAAGGTTCTGGCGCAAATAATGACGCAATGCCGTTCCTGGCAGGATCAGGGGTTTACTGTTCAGGTAGCGGTAAATATGTCGGCGAATACATTAAAGGAACTGAATTTACCGGAAAAAATGGGTTGCATGGTTAAACACTATGGCCTGGAACCAGAGCAATTTGTACTGGAGGTAACAGAAACTGTTCTGATGCAGGAGTTGATCAAATCGCTGGATATTCTCACCCGTCTGCGCATGAAGGGCTTTAGCCTGTCAATTGATGATTTCGGTACAGGCTATTCGTCACTCGTGCAGTTACACCGCATCCCTTTTTCTGAACTCAAAATTGATCAATCTTTTGTACTGGATATGGCTAGCGACCGCGAGGCTTACGCTATTGTTGAAACAGTGATCGTGCTGGGCCACAAACTTGGCATGAAGGTCGTAGCCGAAGGGATTGAAACCGGGGAAACGCAGGAACAACTGGCCGCGATGGGCTGTGATCTGGGGCAGGGTTACTACATCTCCCGTCCGCAGCCTGGCGAGCGTATAACCACCTGGTTTTTTGACCAGCAGATGACCCGCTAGCCTTCAACCATTCTGGACCTTGTAGGCAAACTCCCGGTATTCGGTAATGGCCCCGGTATCCTGTATACGTTGAAAGATACGCTGACCCTGGTCTTTGTCTGTACTTCCAGTCAACTCCAGGTCACCGGGATGCTGGCGAAGGATATTCAGAAACAGTTTTGTCAATTCCGGGTCTCGCCATCCTCTGGCGACCTCATCTTCGAAAATGGCGATAACCTTTTCGCGACTGAAAGCTGGTTTGTAGGGCCGCGCGTAGGCCAGCGCATCATAGATGTCCACCAGCTGGAAGATACGTGCCAATAAGGGAATTTCCTCACCACACAGACCGTTGGGATAACCACTGCCATCCCAGCGCTCATGATGGTGGCGTACAATGGGGGCCGTCAGGCGCATGCTTTTGAGTCCACTCAACAGCTCTGCCCCGATAACAGTATGTTGTCGCATGAGGCTCCACTCTGCTTTTGTTAACGGACCGTTTTTCAGCAGAATGCTGTCAGGAATGCCCAGTTTGCCGATGTCGTGCAATACGCCACCGCGGCGCAGGGCGGTAAGTTCTTCGTCGCACAGTCCCAGTTCCCTGCCCAGTAATACGGCACTGTGGGTAAGCCGTGAACAGTGGTCGCCCGTGTGTTCATCACGGGCTTCCACCATACGTGCCAGTGCAAATAACAGCGACTCGGCACTATCCAGCTGATCGGTGAGCCGCTTATGCGAGGCCAGGGTATCAGTGCGGGCGAGTAATTCCTCGGGGTTGTAGGGTTTGCGGATAAAGTCGCAGGCACCGGCACGCAGACTTTTGAGCAGCTCATCACGATTATTACTGGCGGTGACCATGATGATCGGTAGCAGGTGCAAGTTCAGTTCATCACGAATTCGCTGGCACAGCTCATCAGCGTCCATGCCCGGCATGCGTTTGTCCAGCAGTACCACATCAAACTCATGCTGCTGTAACAAGGCCAGGGCTTCCTCGCCGTTGCTCGCTTCCTGAATATGGTACTGGGGTGTGTTGAGCACCTCTTTTTTCAGGGTTCGATGACTGATTTCATCATCAACGATCAAAATTCGGTAGGGAGAATCCATCTCTTTAGCTCCATTAATACTTTAGACATTATCAAGACATCAGGGGTTGTCGCCGAACTGGTGGATGACACCACGCAGGGTAGTCGTTTTCGACACCGGTAACAGGGAAGTTCTTTTTCATGGCTTTACCCTCAACATGTTCATCCGTGGTTATTTCTTTGCACCGGAAGAGGAAATATTTCCCAGTGCCTCCATTAAATCTGCTACAACAACCGGTTTTGGCAAACACAGCTCGGCGCCGGCAGCTTTGATGTTCTGAATATTTTCCTGGCTGGGGTAACCTGTCATGGCCAGCACACGCACCTGCTGCGTCGCCTTGTTCTGTTTGATGCGTCGGCAGGTCTCGAACCCGTCCAGACCTGGCATCATCAAATCCAGCAACACCACATCGGGTTTAAAGACATGTAGTTTTTC
>CAZVBD010000070.1:0-3763 GCA_964625255.1 uncultured Thiohalobacter sp.
AAATGCTGTTGCCTGCGCTGTTCCAGCGCCGGTGTCAGATCACGCATCAGTGGTCAGACCGGACGCAGCCCCAGCCGGTCGAACAGCTGTCGATCATGATCGGCCCCGGGGTTACCGGTGGTCAGCAACTTCTCGCCATAGAAAATCGAGTTGGCACCGGCCATGAAACACAGCGCCTGCATTTCGTCGCTCATTTGTTCACGACCGGCGGATAACCGCACGTGTGAAACCGGCATCAGGATGCGCGCCACCGCCAGCGTGCGTACGAATTCAAACGGGTCAATCGCTTCAGCATCATCCAGTGGCGTACCTTCGATACGCACCAGCATATTGACCGGTACACTCTCGGGGTGCGGTTGTTGTTTTGCCAGTTGTTCCAGCAGGGATATTCTATCCGCACGCCCTTCACCCATACCGACAATGCCGCCGCAGCACACATGAATGCCAGCTTCACGAACATGACTGAGGGTATCCAGACGTTCCTGGTAGGTACGGGTAGAAATAATCTCGCCGTAAAATTCCGGTGAAGTGTCCAGGTTGTGGTTGTAATAATCCAGCCCGGATTCAGCCAGACGAGCGGCCTGTTCGTTGTCCAGCATACCCAACGTCATGCAGGTTTCCAGCCCTTCCTCGCGTACTCGCTCGACCATCTCCAGCACGCGCTCAAAATTCTTGCCGCGCGGGTTGCGCCACGCTGCACCCATACAGAAACGACTGGCACCACCCTGTTTAGCCACGCGCGCAGCCTCGACCACAGCATCGACATCCATCAGCTTCTCCGGCTCGACAGCCGTTTCATGATGAACGCTCTGTGGACAATAACCGCAATCTTCGGGACAACCGCCCGTTTTGATACTCAGCAAGGTACTTACCTGAACCTCGTTGGGATCAAAGTGCTGACGGTGTACCTGCTGGGCACAATACAGCAGGTCGTTGAAAGGCAGCTCGAACAGCGCCTGGATTTCGTCCTGACGCCAGTCAAAACGCAAGGCACCAGCTTCCGGATTTGTTACTTCATTAATGGCTGTGTGATTCATGATGCTCCACGGGTAGTTCCATGTCGGGCCAGGTATCGCGGCGAATACGCACTAAATCCACAATCGACCAGGGGATGAGGACCAGGGCGGCAAATGCCCAGGCAATGAGGTACCAGGCCAACCCGCCGCCCGGTATAAACAGCGCCGCCGCCACAATAAAACCGGTGATCGCATAAAACCGGTACGCCGCGTGCTGTATATAGTGGCCGACCTTTTCATTGGGATGGTGCCGGTTCATGGCATAAAGCAGCATCGACATCCCCAGCCACAACATGCCAAGCGGAATCGGGGCAAGAATCGCGAGAATGTTGCCATAATTGAACAACATGGCAGCCCGACGCGCCCTGCGGCCGGGAAGCAGGGTCGGTTCACCCCGGGGCGCAGCAGGCCTGTTGGATTCAGTCATTGGCTTCAAATAAGTACGCGGCAGTTTGAGGGCGGAACTATGCGTGGAGCCGCTCCCTTCTGTCAACCAGGGGAGGTCAGCGTGGTTTACAAATGGTTAAATTATGCACAAGTATGTACTTTACGCAAACAGATGTATTGCTCGTTCGCACCACGGATGAGCAATACCGGAGACATGACCGACTTTTCATCCCCACCACTCGTAAAGTGCATTCAACTTTTGAACAGTAGTGGCTTGGAATGAGTTAGTGGTTACTTAATTAATCAGATGTAAATTGAATTAGATCATAAAACATTAGGCGCGTCTTATCGCTCTTATTATCTAAGGTCAGGAAATCAAAGCCATTCTTTCTATAGAAAGCAATCACTTCTGGTTTGTTATAAGCATCAACGACTATAAATCTACACCCTGTTTTATTGCCGTGAGTGAAATCATATTTGATCGCACTCATAAGTTCTGAGCCGATACCTTGGCGATTTTTCCCATTCACCACTCCAAATCGACCGATTTTTACAGCAGGCATGCTGCCGTATCGCTTCTCAGGCGATGAGATAAGTCGCTGAATAAACCTAAACCTATTCCCTGAAGTAATGTCCTTGTGTATTGAATCATTAGACACACAGTAAAAAGCTACAACCGTATCGCCATCAAATAGGGCGTAGGTAACAGCCACTAATTCATGGCATGCCTTTACTGAGTCGACATGGAAGAATTCATTAAGGTCTTGGTCGCCGCAGTCGAACGCAGGGCGCGGCTCGTCTGAACCTAAACGGGCAAGCCTATAGCTACCAGGCACTACCCAGCTTTCTTAGCGAACCCAAATTGCTCGTATGCTTGCTTAGCTTTTTGGAATTCGTTTGAAGATATTTTTTTCGTCTCATTTTTTTTGATTATTTTTTCAAAGCGAGCAGCATCCTTGCCCGTCAGAACTGGCGTCTCTTTAATTGGCCTAGCCATATTTACTCTCCCTTTGATAGTGTTTTTGTGTCTAAAAAACACTACACACAATTTAGTGTGTACAGGATGGTACTATGATTATAGCCGACAAATAAATAAAAACTTTAGCGATTTCCAGAAAAATAGATGCTACAGACAGTAAATATCTTATTGTTATTTCTTATTTTTTGCCTTTCTCAGCCTCTGGCCAGCCGTCTTTCGGGCGTTCTTTCTTAATCGCCTTTCCCATAGCGTCACGCCAGTCGTCATCTATTTTTAGACGGTCTGGTTTTGGGCCGGTCTTTTTTACTTTTGTGTTCATGTAAGAACTTTTAATCAATAAACCTGAGCAACGTCAGAGATAGGGAAGCCTATGGAATACGGGGCTTCATTCCCAGAATCAAGCTGCTCAAAACATCTTTCAGTACATACAAATACATGATTACCATGTGATTTCCAAACGACACGGTCTACAACACTGCCATCGTATAATCGCACAGAAACCCTCACCCCCTTATGTAAGTATCCCCCGGCAAAGCCGGGGGCTTTAAGTTTTGTGAGCCGCTCGAAGCGGCATGTACGGAGCCTACGGCTCCTTGAGACCCCTAAAGGGGTCAGCTACACCAGTTGCATTTGATCGACCCGGCGATCCTCAGCCTCTTGGTGCCGTATGTAATCTCGTATCACCTGCTCGTCTCGGCCAACGGTTGATGCAAAATATCCTCTCGCCCAGAAATGCTGTCCCACAAAATTCTTTTTCCGGCCAATGTACGTCCGCGCTATGTGGATCGCACTTTTCCCTTTGATAAAGCCCACCACCTGCGATACCGCATATTTCGGAGGAATCGATATCATCATGTGCACATGATCGGCCATCAGATGACCTTCCTCGATCAAACTCTCTTTCTGCCGGGCCAGTCGATGAAATACCTCGCCCAATTCCTTACGAATTTGCCCAAAAAGCACCTTCTTCCGGTACTTCGGGATAAACACAATGTGATACTTACACTCCCATCGCGTGTGATTTAAACTGTTCACTTGTCTCATGGTTTCTCCTTAGCGTGGTGCTTGGCGGCTCACGCTCGGGAGTTACTATGAGATTTCCGTTACTGTCAAACTGCTAATGCCTCCCCAGCAGAGCTGGGGGGTCTCCCATGTTTGTCTAGAGCAACACGCTCTCCATCCGTCAACTTGCGAGTATTGTACTTATAAGCGAATTCGGAAACATAACGATGCAGGTGCTTCTTGATGATACTGTGAAACGTGCCATTCACACCACGTTTTAGAATAGAAAAGAAACCTTCAACACTATTCGTAGTCACATCGCCACGGCTATATTCGTGGTTTGAATGAACCACCGTCTGATGGCTCGCATAATCCTTGC
>CAZVBD010000070.1:3863-11949 GCA_964625255.1 uncultured Thiohalobacter sp.
CGGCTATATTCGTGGTTTGAATGAACCACCGTCTGATGGCTCGCATAATCCTTGCCAAGCGTTTTGTAGTAACTGGCTTCGTCTGTCATTAGACGAGCATCGGGATGTACGTTTTCCTGGATAGCCTTTTTGAGATTCTTGGCATTGACCTTCGGCATGACCATAGCCCTTACCTGACCATTACGCTGAACCATAGCGACAACCGGGGTTTTGTTGGCAACCGGACTAAGGCGGCGCTTGCTGCCCCTAATCCTGGTCTTTGGTTTCCCGCCCACATAGGTTTCATCAACTTCGGCGATACCGTCAAAGTGGCTCCTGTGTAGCGGGGGCATCAGCCATTGCAAACCGGATGCGGTGCATCATGAACAAGGCTGATTTGTACGAAACGCCGGTCATGCGGCTGATCTTGGGTGCTGACACGCCTTTCTTGCTGGCACAAGCAGCCCAGAAGGCATAGCACCAGTGACGCAACGGAATGCGTGATTCCTCGAAAACCGTGCCTTTGCGTACAGTATATTGCTGACCGCAGTCTCGACATTTCGAGAGGTAGCGTTTGTTACGCTGTCCGTCACGTCCCTTCATCTGGTAAACGTCTATAGTGCCGCAGTGTGGACAGCAGGGAGAATCACGCCAGCGCTGAACCTCTAGGAAAAGAACAGCTGCGTCTTCATCGGCACAAGCCTTTGGAATATTCTTTACTATGTTGTTGAAGGAAGGGCGTTATTATGACCATAGATCAATGGATTGCGTTAGGCGCATACTTCCGAAATTATCCGGATAAGTTCCAATTTACTTTGTCGCCAGCCGCCTGAGTCTTTCGACCACACAGGCCGTTTGCCGGCTGTCTATCTTCGCACCATGCATGCCGTTAGTTTCTTTCCTCAAGTCCTCAACATCCAGTATTTTTGTCAGCGTGTCCAGGGATGGCCCCCTGTTACTGCACTCGAGGTTGTTTGCCTGTGCCCACGGTGTTGCGGCTTTTTGACTGCAGAATACGCCCCTGATCTTTGGCGCTTCCAGCTCATACCGATTGAAGGAATTCAGTAAAACAGGCCAATCGAAGCTGGCATTATGGATCACGACAAGTTGATCGTGAAGCCAATCAGCTATTTCCGGCCACTGCGAATCAAATGTCCTGAAACCTGAAGCCTGTTCATTACTGATGCCATGGATTGCTTCAGCCTCTTTTGAGATGGTTCGCTGAGGTCGTATCGAGAATTCTGCTGTATCAATAATGCTTCGATCCCTGACCACCGTGATACCCAACGTGATGATGTCCGGCAGGCCTTCTTCGTCCGGCAATCCCGTGGTTTCCGTATCCAGCACCACATAATGCTCAGGAAGCCTGGAAAAAATCCAAAGTAACTCCGGATACATCACTGGGCACGCTCCGCACCACCGTCCAGCGGCTCGACTTCAACGATTTCGCCTTGACGATAGTGATAACGCAAGTATCGCCAGTGAATAGCATCGGACAAGATCCTGGGGCGCATCACACCGATGCACTCACCCTCTGCACGCACACTTTGGTAATGCATACCAAAACTGTTGGCACGCTTCATTGAAGTGCCGAGCTGTTGCGACTCGCTATAATCGTCAGGATCGTATATCGCACTCCCGGCCAGATGACGAACATCATGGAGCGCAGACGGGCCAATGTGAGCACGAATAACACGCATGTCCTGGGTGGTTTCTTCTATTCCGGATTCTCTGAGAAACCGGGCGCGATGAAACGAAGATTCGGCAACAGCCACTGACTCAGCGGGTGAACAATAATAGACACCAAAATCCTTGTTGAATCGACCACCTCGACCGTCGACCGGCATATGGGTAAAGGCTGCCATAACCCAGGATGCACCATCACCATACACACGGTCTTCAGGCGCCACCAGTCGAATATCACCGACCTCATTTCGCAAACGTGGATTTGTGAGTGACTCGACGGCATACAGCACATCCCATTCTTCTGGAGAAGAAACCCGCTCAAAGAGATCGATTTGGGGATAGCGGGATAAAATAGCCCGGTATACCCGTTCATCGACTTCACTGACAGGCAGCATGACGGGGTCGGTCACCAACCACCTCGCTCCGCATCCAGAAAATTTCTGACCAGGGCCAGATCAGTCACCTGCCCGGCCAGTAGGCGGTCGAGCGGTGCAGACCCATTAAAGAGTGGATTGTCATTGGGCGTCGACAACCAGCGATCTGCCAGTGTCTGGTCAGGCAGCAGGATTTGCAGGGACTTGTAAATGCCAAGAATATAGCTGGCCCGTTCCAGCAAATCCCGGGTTAACCTGGCCTTTTCGGGATGGCTTTTCCAGTTGTACAGGGTTTTCTCATTGTTCAACCCCAACAATGTCATTTGCTGACCACCCGCCAAACTCCATTGGCTGAAAATATTGAATATTGCAGGTAGCAAAGCGCCGGGAACGGCCGGCCCACGTTGAAGTAACTGTTCTGCTTGAGCTGTCATCTCTCACTCTGTACTGAAATTTTATAGTGTATGGTTACAGACTAGTTGACTGTAACATTACAGTCAACTAACTATAAATATTTTCTCGTACGTGATATTTTTTAACTATCTTTCGATAAAGCATGATATTTATTACGTACGTGATATTTTTATTGGTTCTTGCCAAATTCTATGCTAATTTTACCGTACGATATGATTATTGAGTGGTACAGATGATGGAGAATGACACACCTCACGAGCGAATCCAGACGGTTGAAGACCTTGGTCATTTGGTGCGCGCACACCGCAAAAGCAAAGGATTGACGCTTGAAACAGTTTCCGGGCTCGGTAACCTGAGCACACGGTTTCTATCCGAGTTCGAACGCGGCAAGGAAACTGCTGAGATCGGAAAAGTCCTGAAAGCCCTGCGAACCCTGGGACTGGACATCATCGTTCAGCCAAGGGGTAGCACAAACATCAAGGACAGATAAATCATGATCGACCCGGATTCGCTCAATGTCTGGTTTGAGGATCGCCTGGTGGGATACTTGTGGCGAAATTCGGTCGGCACGATTGGATTTCGCTATGAGCCGGACTGGATCAACTCCGGTGGCTTTGCTGTCTCACGCACACTACCACTCATAGCGGGAGACTTCCCTGCAGAAGACAGCGTTGCTCATCGTTTTTTTGCCAACCTGTTACCCGAGGGCAGTGTTCGGGATCATATCGTTCGCGATCTGAAAATGTCCAATACCGATTTTGACTTGTTGCGCGCCATCGGTGGGGAGTGCGCCGGCGCGATATCACTCTTGCCTGTGGAGCGAAATCCATCAGCAGCTCGAAGTTACCGGCCACTCCCGGATAAGGAATTGGCCAGCCTGGTGGCCCGCCATGGCCAAATCCTTGCGACCTGGCCTGAAGATAAACGGCCCAGGCTATCACTGGCCGGGGCACAGGATAAATGCCCTGTATTGATCCGTGACGGAAAAACTTTCCTCCCCGAAGGCGAAGCACCCTCCAGCCATATCCTGAAATTCGAGTTGACAGACTATCGTCATCTACCCGCCTATGAGACGTTTACCAGCTACCTGGCCAGACAAATCGGTTTGCCTGTGGTCGATATCGAATTGCACACTATTGAAAAACATTTCTATGCACAGATCAAACGCTATGATCGCGTATGGAATGAACGGGATGAAGTGCAACGCCTGCATCAGGAAGACTTCTGCCAGGCCCTCGGGTACGGGCACGAAAAAAAATACCAGGATGCCGGCGGCCCAACCTTTGCTGACTGCTACCGGTTGCTGCAGGATGTTTCGACTGATCCCGCTATCGATACGCAAAATCTGTTGCGCTGGCAGATTTTTAATGTCCTGGCTGGTAACTCGGATGGCCATGCCAAGAACCTGTCGCTGCTGTATTTACAAAACGGTGGAATTCGTCTGTCTCCCTTCTATGATTTGATTTGTACACGCGCCATCGAACGCATCGATTACCGTCTCGCTTTTGATGTCGGTGGGCAAAGAGACCCGGGGCACATCACCACAGCACACTGGGACGAGCTTGCCAGACAGTGCGACGTGAGGCCACGTTTCCTGAACCAGCTGCTACAAGAAACAGCAACCTCTTTACTGGAACAAATCGATCAGACAAGAAATCTGTTTGAATCGCAATACGGTGATTATCCATCACTGCAACGCATCGGACGTATTGTTACACAGCAATGCAACCGTGCTGTCAGGGAAAGGGCATAATTATGACGATAGATCGATGGATCGCATCAGGCACACACCTCCGGAATATGGCACACAACTGGTTGATGCCCGCCCATTGCCCGCTCTGCCTCGCATCAATCCGGAACGGACTCGCGGTCTGCCACGACTGTTATCGCGAACTTCCCTGGCTTGGGCCGGGGTGTACAACCTGCGCAGCCCCGCTGCCAGCAACAGCAACGCTCTCTCAATGCCCATCCTGCCGACGACAGGCACCTGCCCTGGATGATTGCCGCGCTCTGCTCGAATACCGGGCGCCCGTTGATCACTGGATCCAGAGACTCAAATTTCACCAGGCATTACCGCTGGCAAAATTACTCGGGAAACTGCTGGCCGATCACATCCCGAGAGGTAACGGAATGAAGCTGGTGCCAGTGCCGTTGCATAGCCGCCGTTTGCGTCAGCGAGGATTTAACCAGGCACTGGAAATCGCCCGCCCTTTGCAACGACAAAATTACCGTATTGATTCACGCTGCTGTACCCGCTCCCGTCATACACCACCGCAATCAGAACTGTCGGCAAAGAAACGCCTTTACAATCTCCGTGATGCCTTCAGGGTACAACATGATGTTACCGGTGAAACGATTGTACTGGTGGATGATGTACTGACGACCGGTGCGACACTCAATGCGCTGGCCGGCACGCTCAAGCGCGCCGGTGCCGCACGGGTCGAAGCCTGGGTCATTGCACGAACCCCGGAACCGGGGTTGCATCAAAGAAGAAAAATATAACCCTTGCTCAGGTCAGTGTGCCGAAGGCTGTCATGCTATCCAGCAAAGCGGTGGTGGGCGGATTACCAAAGCCGGTAAACAGATTGGCGAAGTTTGCGCGATCACCGTTCAGTGACATGTAGTTGAGGATAACTGTCTCAACCAGCAGATTGACATTATTCGCAGCCGGATTCGCAGTTGTTTCTACTGAACCATCAGCCCGGAAGTTACCGATCTGTTGTTTGATTGCAGTCACTGCACCATTCGGGTTGTAAACGAGAAAGAATGATGCGGCGGTCGATGAATTGTCACCGGTCCAAACACCCTTGCCGCGGCCATCGACACTGTTGTCAACGGTGCCGTTACTGGCCAGCGAACCGTCACTGAATACATACATCATCAATGGCACACCTTTACGCGCCGCATACTCCAGGCAGGCACCCATACAACGCCCTGCACGCAGATCACGAAGCTCACCGGTACTACGGTCGCCGGTATGGTAATCATACCCCCCCATCGCGATGGTTCCTGCCCCGGCATAACCATCAATAACCGTTTTCATCACGGATGCCGTCTTGCGGAACTCGCCGTCGCCGTTAAACTCCGCTGCCGTAAAAATGCCTGCCGGCCCAACGATGTCAGGGTCGAGCGCCGGGTCGATAACCTGACCAGCAAAGCGCTCGGCGATATCCGCAGCTTTGAGATAGCCACAACGAACAAGGTTTTTTATCGTAGCATCCTGTCCCGTGTTAACCAGCGCCTCCAGCAAAGTATCAACCCGGCTGAGCTTGCGATCACTAATCCGTACGACAGATTCCATGACTGCTGTGACTTCCTGATTACTCAGAATCTCTGTAAGATTACCTGTGTCGATCATACCGGTAACATCACTGGGACGGTCAACCTTGGTCGGGCGAATTTCAGTATCAATCATGAGTGCAGGTGCCAGGGAGTTCCCACCTGAATCCGAGTTCCGTGAACCAACAAGCGTTAGTATCGATCCACCGGCACCCGCTTTTGCGATACCATACATTGGATTATGCGGATTATTTGCAGTGTCATTGCCGGAGCGTGCCGGAATGACACAACCATTGATATTGGCACCACGGGTGCCAGCCTTTTCCAGAATACCGCGCAAAAAAGCACTATCTGAATGGAATGCCAGTCCCAGTGTTGTATCGGTGAAATCGCCATTGCTGGTTGCAGTTGGCGTCGCCTCCGTTCCGCCCGGGATCATATCCCCCGGCAACCCCAGTTTGCTGTATCCCGCCGTGCTAAGCAGATCAAGTTGAGTTTGGCGGCCAACCAGCACGTTAGAACCCGCGATGTTGGCACCCCCGGCCAGATCAAAACAGATAAACGGGATTTTGAGACCACCGTTACCCCCGAGCGCACAACCAATATTTTGAGCCAGACCAGGGACACCACCAGGACCCGGGTTATCAAGATCTAGCGATAAGGCTGATGCTGTCCGTGGATTGGCAAGCAAACTGAAAATAGATGTTCCCACTACCGTGCCGGCTCCAGAGATAAATCCCTGGCGAAGAAAATCTCTTCGCGTTACAGGCCTGGCGTGATCCTGATGATACAGCGGTTCATCGGGTTTCAGATTTTTTGTACGTTTGGCCATTTCCATCATCCCCGTTGTATTATTGAACCAGCACCGCAGCACTACCCAGCGTCGCACCACACATTGCCTTGACGATAGTTTTCGTCCGACCCGAAGCTGCATCACAACCGGTCGGACAACTTACTGTAAGTCGATCATAAAGATTCGTATTGGCACCAACCTGTACACCGCCAAGATCGTAGCCGATCATTTCAATCTTGAAATCTTCACGTGTGGGAGCATCAGTCAGATCACTGCTGGCACCTTCTGCAAGACCGACCATTTTGTCGTATAAGGCACCAACTATCTGGTTTTTCTCTGCAGAATCACCAACACCAAAAGCTGTAGCGACATCCGCTCCAAAACCAAAAGCACCAAAAAAAGTATCACGTAGCGTCACGTCATCCACCATCAGACTGCAATACTTGATTGACAACTGGGCGATTGCCATCTGGTGTGTAGACAGGAACCCATTCATGCTCTCAACAACTGGCAACTGCTGGCGCAATATCTGGAAATCTGTCTGTGCAAGTGCTGGATCCACACCAGTCAGTGATGCCATACTCGCATTGATTTCATCAAACGTACGCACGCCGATTTCCGAAACAACCGGTGGTGTCGGCAGAGACGGCGGTGTCAGCGGAGAATTTTCGGTAAACACATTGGTCTGCGAACCCAGTTGCTCAAAGGTCAGGAAGAACTCATCACTGGCGGGACCATTCTCGAGCGCAATGATGGTACCGCGTGTGGATAACACCTGCCCTGTGGCTGGATCATATCCACTGCCCCCAATCACTGTATCCAGATTTGTCCAGGCCTGGCCTACCGCGGCTTCCCGGCCATTGATACCGATACGTATACCCTTTATCGGAATGTTGCCTGGCGTTACTGCCGGATCGAGATTGATGAAGAACGGTTTGGTGAACAGATAGCTATAGCTGTCATACTGACTGACTTCGAAGACCACATAGCTGTCCGGCAGGGCAATCACATCACCGACAGCAAACAGCAGGAAGAATTTCTCACCAACACCCACATCGAAATTCTGCACAATCTGTTCCTGGGTCAGGGCACGGTTGTGTATTGCTAGCATACGAACCTGTCCGGCCCACTGGCGATCACCGGAAACTTCATTGCCAAGTACGAGTGCGAAGGTGTCATCCCACTCGGTAAGATTACCCGGTGCAACCGGATCGACATCGTCAGTGAATACGCCGTTTACATAGATACGGCGGCCGTTGAGCGGATCAAAGGTCATGACAATGTGCTGCAAGGTGGCCTGCAAGTCCTCATCAGCGTCTGCTGTAGATAATGCAGGTTCACCGTTACCATCGGTCGTGCTGGAGCGCTGCAGGAAATCGTAATTATATTGCGTTTGACCCAGCGTAAAGTTTCGCGCTGTTGTACCGGCCGAATAGCTGATGATACGTGCCGGTCCTTCCTGGACCACGTTGGCGGGGGCAACCCACGCCTCGATCGAATACTCACCCGTGGCCTTGATCAGGTCACTCAGTTTTTTGCTGGCCGTGGTTGAACCCTGGGC
>CAZVBD010000071.1:0-11937 GCA_964625255.1 uncultured Thiohalobacter sp.
AGATGCTTGATACCGGCGGCCGTGTTGATCGTTTCCGTCGCAAGTACGGTATGAAGAAATCCTGAGGTTTCGCATGCGGAACTGGCTGAAGAAGGCGCCTGCGGGCGCCTTTTTTGTGCTCGTCTGTGTCGCTGGCTCGTCTGCGACCCTGGCACAGGATTGCAGCCCACCCGCCAATACTGAAACTGTCCATGTCCGTTATGTCCACGATGGCGACACGCTGGTACTGGATAATGACCGCAAGATCCGTGTGATCGGCATCAACACGCCGGAGCTGGCGCGCGATGGCAAACCGGCCGAACCCCTGTCTATCCGGGCGCGCGACCGGCTGCGCCAGCTGGTGTTCACCAGCGGCAATCGTGTCCGGCTGCTTTATGGTGAAGACCGCCAGGATCGTTACGGCCGTTACCTGGCCAATCTCTGGGATACCAAAAACCGTAATCTCACCGAACAGTTGCTGGCCGAGGGGCTTGGCTGGCAGGTGGTGATCCCGCCCAATACCCGTTTTCTGGACTGCTACCGGGCAGCGGAAAGCAAAGCCCGCAAGGCTTCCCGTGGCGTCTGGGGCCACCCGGCCTGGAAAGCCCGCAAGGCCAGTGGTCTAACGCTTCGCGATACCGGCTTCCAGCGCGTACGTGGCCAGGTCACTCGCGTCAATCGCGGGGGTGGCGCCACCTGGATTGAACTTGATCACCGGCTCACCCTCAAACTGGTGGATGCTGACCGCCACTGGTTCACGCAGCTGCCTGACACGAACTGGGCAGGCCGGTCACTGGAAGTCCGCGGGTGGTTATATCGCGTTCGCGGCAAGCTGCGCGTCAACGTTCATCACCCGGCGGTGATAACCTTGTCCAGGCGACCCGCCAACTGATCACTGACAGACCGGAGTCATGAAACACGTTTTTTGCCATCGCTATTTGTTTTCATTCGTCTTGCTTCTGATTACGCTGCTGGCCGGCCTGTCAGGCTGCGCGACCAACCCGGTCACCGGCAAGCAGGATTTTGTGCTGATGTCGGAAGCCGAGGAAATCAACCTCGGGCGCAAATACAGCCAGCAGATGAAAAAGGAAATGCCGGCTTACGCGGATCCACGGCTGGCCGCCTATATCGAGCAGATCGGCCAGCGTGTGGCGCGTGTGGGCGACCGCCCAAAACTCCGCTTCTACTTCACGCTCGTAGACAGCACACAGGTCAACGCATTTGCCTTGCCCGGTGGCTACATCTATATCACCCGCGGACTGCTGGCCTATCTCAATTCGGAGGCCGAGCTTGCTGCTGTGCTGGGACACGAGATCGGACACGTCACTGCCCGCCATTCAGTGCGCCAGCAAAGTGCTGCAACCGTTACCGGCCTGGCCGGCGCCATACTGCAGGCATCGACCGGGGTACAGGCTACCGGCGACCTGTTTAATGTGATTGGAAAAGCCGTACTCAGTGGCTACGGACGCGAACAGGAACTGGAAGCCGACCGTCTCGGTGCACGCTACCTGGCACGTGCCGGTTATGACCCGCAGGCCATGATCAACGTCATCGGCATACTCAAGAACCAGGAACTGTTTGAAAAGCAGCGCGCCCGGGAAGAAGGGCGTGAAGCGCGTGCCTACCATGGCGTATTTGCCAGTCACCCGAAAAATGACCAGCGCCTGCAGGAAGTTGTCGGCGAAGCAAAGCGCCTCAGGATCAGCAGCAAGCCCCGCGTTGCCCGTGCAGATTTTCTGAACCATCTGGATGGGCTGGCTTTCGGTGACAGTGAGGCTAACGGCATTGTGCTGAAAGGGCGCTTCCTGGACAAACCGCTGGATTTCGGACTGACTTTTCCCGATGGCTGGCGCATTGAGAACCTGCCGGATCGCCTGATCGCGCTGGCACCGCAACAACAGGCCTACCTGGAGGTTCGCGTTGAAGCACAGAAAGCGCGCCTGTCGCCTTACCTTTACCTGCAACAAAAAGGCTTTAAAACGCTCCGTAATGGCCGTGACCTCACCATCGCCGACCGGCAGGCGTATACCGCAACAACTGAGCTGAAGACAAAATACGGACAACGTACAGCACGGCTGACGGTCCTCTACGACAATGGACAGGCTTACCTGTTTGTCGGCCTGAGCCGCAACAAAGCCGATCAAGCACGCTACGACAACGCATTCCAGCAAATTGCACGCAGTTTTCACAAGCTGTCAGCCGAGGAAAAAAAGCTGGCCGGCGGCCTGCATATCAGGCTGATCACAGCAACACCGGGGACGCGGTTTAGCATACTCGCGCAGCATTCACCGATCCCGGACCATGCAGAATCGCAGCTCAGGCTACTGAATGACCTCTATCCCGTCGGTGAGCCTGCGACGGGGCAGCGACTGAAAATTGTTCGTTAGCCACCCGACATGCTGCAAGCTTGCTATCATGCAGCGCCTGAACCCGTACAGATTTACCGCAACCCGAAAATGCCAGAGACCCGCCCATGTTCGATGATCTGAAAAAAGAATCGCTCGATTACCATGAATTCCCCACACCCGGGAAAATTGCCACCCACGTCACCAAGCCCTGCACCACCCAGCAGGAGCTTTCAATGGCCTACACCCCCGGCGTAGCCGAACCGGTGCGCGCCATTGAAACCGACCCCGATGATGCTTTTCGCTACACCAGCAAGGGCAACCTGGTGGCGGTTATCACCGATGGTACGGCCGTGCTCGGACTGGGCAATGTCGGGGCACTGGCCAGCAAGCCGGTCATGGAAGGCAAAGCGGTATTGTTCAAGCGTTTTGCGGACATCGATGTATACGATATCGAAGTTGAAGCCGCCCGTACCGAAGATTTCATCGATACTGTGGCACGTATTGCCTGCGGGTTTGGCGGGATTAATCTTGAAGATATTGCCGCGCCACGTTGTTTTGAAATTGAGCAGGCACTGATCAAAAAACTGGATATCCCGGTTTTTCACGATGACCAGCACGGCACGGCCATTATTATCTGTGCAGGCCTGCTCAACGCGCTGGAGATCAAGGGCAAAGCACTGAGCAATGCACGTATCGTCTGCCTCGGTGCCGGAGCAGCCGGCATCGCCTCGATGCGTTTGCTCAAAGTGCTGGGCGCCCGTGCCGAGAATATTTTTATGGTTGATCGCAAGGGCATCATCCGTACATCACGCCATGACCTTAACTGTTACAAGCAGGAGTTTGCCGTCGACACGGAGCTCGCCTCACTCGCCGATGCCATGCGTGATGCCGATGTCTTTATCGGTGTCTCCGGTCCTGATCTGGTCAATGAAAGCATGCTGTCGAGTATGGCCGACAAGCCCATTGTGTTCGCCCTGTCCAACCCGGACCCTGAAATTGACCCGGCGCTGGCGCACAAGGTACGCAAAGACATCATCATGGCTACCGGGCGCAGCGATTTCCCCAACCAGGTAAACAATGTACTGGGGTTCCCGTTTATCTTTCGCGGGGCACTTGATGTGCGCGCACGCGCCATCAACGATGCCATGCAAATCGCAGCCGTCGAAGGGTTGCGGGCACTGACTCATGAACCAGTACCGGCAGAGATCCTGGCAACCTACCGCAAGGACCACCTGGAGTTTGGCCCGGACTATATTATCCCCAAACCTTTTGATCCGCGGTTGATGGATTTTGTGCCACCAGCCGTGGCACAGGCGGCTATCGATTCAGGTGTTGCGCGCTGCGATTTCCCGAAACACTACAAGTCTGCACCACATTTATAAGCGTTGACGCGGGAGAGGCACCCAGGGGTTACGGAGCCAGTGGCTTGACACATGCTGCTGATTCCCTGGCACGTTCACGCGCCTGTTCTATGGAGTCGCCACGCGCCAGCGCCACGCCCATTCGCCGCCGCTGGAAAGCTTCCGGCTTGCCGAACAGGCGCAAGTCGCTGCCCGGTATGGCAAGGGCCTGATCCAGGCCGGAGAACACCACGCCTTTTTTATCCATACCGCCATAGATAACGGCACTCGCTCCTGTATTGCGCAATGTCGTATCGACCGGCAGCCCGAGGATGGCACGCGCGTGTAACTCAAACTCATTCTGCCATTGCGTAACCAGGGTAACCATACCGGTATCGTGAGGACGCGGGCTGACTTCGCTGAACCAGACATCATCACCGGCGATAAACAGTTCAACACCAAACAGGCCGCAACCCCCCAGATTTTCTGTAACAGTACGGGCAATTTCCTGCGCACGCGCGAGGGCTGATTCACTCATGGGTTGCGGTTGCCAGCTTTCAACATAATCACCCTGCTTCTGAATATGACCGACCGGTTCACAGAAGCTTGTCTCAATCTCGCCGGACACACCGATGGCTCGTACCGTCAGCAGGGTGATCTCGTAATCAAAACGCACCAGTGATTCAACAATCACACGTCCACGATCAACACGGCCACCGGATTTCGCATACGCCCAGGCATCTGCCAGTGCTTCGGCGTTTTCTACCAGCGACTGTCCCTTGCCCGAAGAGGACATCACCGGCTTGATGATGCAGGGATAGCCAATACCCGCCTCGATTGCGGCCGTCAGTTCATCAAGGCTTTCTGCAAACGCATAAGCAGACGTCGGCAGCCCCAGCCCTTCGGCGGCAAGCCGGCGTATGCCTTCGCGGTTCATGGTCAGCTGAATAGCGCGTGCCGTTGGAATCACGCGTGCCAGACCATCGCGCTCGATTTCTGCCAGCGTATCGGTCGCGATAGCCTCAATTTCCGGCACAATGATGTGTGGCCGTTCTTTCTCAATCAGCGCCCGGAGGGCGGCGCCATCCGTCATATCGATAACGTGGGCCTGGTGGGCGACCTGGTGACCCGGTGCATCCGCATAACGGTCAACCGCTATCACTTCCACACCGAGACGTTGCAGGGCAATGATCACTTCCTTGCCCAGTTCGCCACTACCCAGCAACATGACCCGCGTTGCCGTTTTTGATAAAGGGGTACCAATTGTTGTCATATGATATCTGTCCTGTCGTGTTTTTCCTGATCTGACCCGTCCAGCAACAGCTCGACGTCCTGGAGTGAGGCACGACACATAGGCTTGCCATCGACCGGGCTGCGCGGTGCTTCGCGACGCCCTTCACTCGGGAACACGGTCAACTCCACTGCATGCTCTCCGGCACGAAAACCAAACACCGGGAATTCCTGCGTTTCATCGCGCCCCAGCCTGAGTCGCTTCAACTTGCTGTCGTAAGGAATGCTCTGCTCCATCAGGAACAGGGCAACCTGTTCCGCCGTATCGGCGAACAAATGCAAATTAATATCGGAGTGCGGTCCGGCCGTGCCGCTCAATACCGAACCGACCAGCCGGGGACTGAAATCCGCCAGAAAACGCATCGCCTGTATGGCGGCAAGACGCAGGTCAGCGAGGTGCCCGGCCTGTTCGCCGGCGTGGAACAACCGCTGGTAGGACGCCAGCGCTTCTTCAATCTCGGCATTGCGGGGCATGTTGCGCGTGTCCGGTGCCCCCAGGTGTCGTGCCGCCTTGCGTTTGGCCACGTAGAAATCGGTAATGCCTTGTTCAGCCATCAGGCGCGCCGCCTCCTGCGCAATGCGCACTCGCATTTGCATCCCTTTACCTGGCGCTCTTGTCATAATCAGAACAGTGGTTCAGTCGTGGTGTCAGTCGATTGATTCGTTTCACCAGCCGCCGCAGGCTGGCTGTACTGACGAGGGGCATACTCGGAGCGGAAGGTTTCAAAAAGCCCGCCACTCTGACCGGGCGGCATGCGCAAACCGGTTCTGGGATCGATGCGGACAGTAATCAGGCCGGGGGGTTGTGGCAACACGGACTCCGGCACATCCTTCAGCGCTTCACGCATATATGACACCCACATCGGTAACGCTGCACGACTGCCGGTTTCGCCACTACCCAATGGCTGGACACGGTCATAGCCCACCCATACCGTGGTCACCAGCTGTGTATTGAAACCACAGAACCAGGCATCGCGCTGATCGTTGGTGGTGCCGGTTTTCCCGGAAAGATCCTTGCGTCCCAGCGCCATGGCACGACGGCCGGTCCCACGCCGGACGACATCCTGCATCATCGAAGTCATCAGATAGACATTTGCCGCGTCAACAACCCGCTCCGCATAAACGGGTTCGAGCTGAGCGTCATTCGGGGCTTCCTGTTCGCTGCTTTCCAGGGCATTTTGGGGCGTTTCCACCGTTATGTCAGCCTCATTTTCACTGTGTTGCGACTGGGTTGCGTTGACTGGCTCCTTGTCTTCCCCGACCGTCTCACAATCATCGCAGGCAACGGGTGGATTAGCACGAAACAGGACTTCGTCCCGCACATCACGTATCTCTTCGATAAAAAAGGGCTCGACATAAAACCCGCCATTGGCCCAGACACTGTAGGCACGGGCCATTTCCAGCGGTGTCGCCGTACCGCTGCCCAGCGCCAGCGACAGATTTGTTGGCACCTGGTCGGGGCGGAAACCAAAGCGCTGCACATAACGTGCGGCATAGCGCGGCCCGATTGCACGCAGCAGACGAATGGAAACCAGGTTGCGTGAGCGCGTCAGGGCTTCGCGCATGCGCGTTGGCCCATAAAACTTGCCGCTGTAGTTTTCCGGCCGCCAGGTCGTTTCCAGCGACGGATCATCGAATACCACCGGTGCATCATTAAACAGGCTCGCCACGGTGTAGCCCTTGTTCAGCGCGGCGGAATAGATAAAGGGCTTGAAACTGGAGCCAGGCTGACGCTGCGCCTGTACGGCACGGTTAAATTTGCTGCGATAGAAGTCGAAACCACCCACCAGCGCCTGTAGCGCACCGTCATGCGGTCTGACGGAAACCAGTGCGCCCGATACGTTGGGTAACTGCGACAGCTGCCAGCGCCCCTCCTCCTGCGCCTGAACGTAGACAATATCACCGCGTTTCAGCACATCATCCACCTGCTTCACTTTGGGGCCACGGTGATTCACCGTGATATAACGGCGCGCCCATGCCACCCCCTCCAGGTCAATTTCAATCAGGCTGCCGTCACGCAGGCCAAGCTGTGCACGTTCTGCCCCGGCGCTGATCACCAGCGCGGGTTTTAACACACCGAAAGGCCGAACATTTTTCAGCTTGTCGGCGATTTGATCTTCATCCGGCTGTTCCACCAGTTCCACATGACGGACACCCCCCCGGTAACCGTGTCGCTGGTCGTAATCCAGCAAGGCCTTGCGTGCGCTGGCATTGGCGGCGCGCTGCCGCGTGGCATCGATGGTGGTATAAACGTTGTAACCGGCGGTATAAGCCGCATCGCCATATTGTTCCAGCATATAGCTGCGCACCATTTCTGCCACCCAGGGGGCTTCCAGCTCTACCGCCGCCTTGTGCAAACTGGCATTGTCCGGCGTTTCAAGCGCATTTCGATAGGTATCGGTATCAAGAAAACCCAGAGAATACATACGCCTCAGCACATAATTACGGCGCTGCAGGGCACGTTGGGGGTTACTGACCGGGTTATTCGCCGAGGGCGCCTTGGGCAGCCCGGCGATCATGGCAATCTGGGGAATGGTCAGCTGATCGATATCGGCACCATAATAGACCCGTGCAGCTGCACCGATACCATAGGCGCGATGCCCGAAATAGATCTTGTTCAGGTATAGCTCAAGAATTTCCTGTTTGGACAGGTAGCGCTCGATTTTCAACGCCAGAAAGATTTCCGTCAGCTTGCGTAAATAGGTCTTTTCCCGGCTGAGGAAGAAATTGCGCGCCACCTGCATCGTAATGGTACTGCCGCCCTGGCGCTTTTCCCCGGTACTGATCAATTTGACCACGGCGCGCACCAGCCCCTGGTAGTCCACGCCGGGGTGCTGGAAGAAACGGTCATCCTCGGTCGCCAGAATGGCGTCGATCATTGCCTGCGGCAGCTGGTCATAGCGCACCGGCTCCCGATGCTGCTCGCCAAACTCTGCCATCAGCTCGCCCGTCTGCGCATAAACCCGTAGCGGCACCTGGAGCTGGACGTCCTTGAGACGCTCAATGGGGGGGAGCTGGGGCGATATATAGAAGTAGGCAGCAGCAACGACAATAAGCGCTGCAACCGATAGCGCTAGCGCCGATGCCAGCAAAAATCGCAAAAAACGGGCAAAAAGTGTCATAAATTTGGCGGAATGTGAAGTAGTTCAAAATTAAAATCAACAGGATTCCTAAACTTCAGTATAAAGCGTCCGATACTCTGAATCGAACCGAAGAGGATAAAGAGCACTGGATTGACAACAATTTGTTGTTGCTCTTTAATCCATAACTGTATCAATACACTGCAATTGCAGTGAATTTAAAGGGAAATAACAGTGCAGATCGCGCAACTGTTTACACGGAAAAAACCGCCGGTTGTCGGGCTTGATATCAGCTCCTCAGCGGTAAAATTACTCGAACTCAGCCGAAATGGCAGCCGCTACCGCGTTGAAAGCTATGCGGTTGAGCCGCTGCCGCCCAATTCTGTGGTGGAAAAAAACATCACCGATGTGGAAGCGGTGGGCGAAGCGGTGCGCCGCGCCATGAAGCGCGCGGGTGCGCATACGCGCAATGCAGCGGTTGCCGTTGCCGGTTCTTCGGTCATCACCAAAGTGATCCCGATGCCCAATAATCTCTCGGATGACGAGCTGCACAGCCAGATCGAGATGGAAGCCGATCAATACGTCCCCTATCCGCTGGAAGAAGTCAGCCTGGATTTCGAAGTTCTCGGCGCCTCAGACAAAAACCCGGATACCGTCGACGTCCTGCTGGCCGCCTGCCGGACAGAAACCATCGATATGCGCACCGCTGCCGTTGAAAGCGGTGGACTGGATATTAAAGTGGTCGATGTTGAAGCCTATGCCACGGAAAATGCCTTCCAGCTTCTGCTGGACCAGGTGCCGGATAATGGCTCTGACAAGACTGTCGCTGTCATTGATATTGGCTCCACCATGACCACGCTCAATGTCCTCCACGACAGCAAACTCATCTATACCCGTGACCAGGTCTTCGGTGGCAAACAGCTCACCGAGGAAATCATGCGTCGCTACGGGCTGTCTTTCGAAGAAGCCGGCATGGCCAAGCGCCAGGGTGGTTTACCGGAAAACTACGAACCTGAGGTGCTGGAGCCCTTCAAGGAAGCCATGTGCCAGCAGGTCAGCCGCTCATTACAGTTTTTCTTCGGCTCCAGCCAGTACAACAGTGTTGAGCAGATTATCCTCGCCGGTGGCAGTGCCTCGGTTCCGGGTATCACAGACCTGCTACAGGATCGTCTGGGCGTGGAAACGCTTGTCGCCAACCCCTTCGCATCCATGTCACTGTCTTCACGCGTGAAGCCGCAGTCCCTGAGTAACGACGCCCCGGCACTGCTGATCGCCTGCGGCCTGGCACTGAGGAGTTTCGACTAATGGCACACATCAATCTACTCCCCTGGCGCGAAGAACTTCGCAAAGAGAAGCAGCAACAGTTTGCCGTTATCGGCGGTGGTACTGCGATTGTCGCGGCACTGCTGATCCTGCTGACACACATGCAGGTGAACGGTCTTATCGAGCAACAGAACAACCGCAACAAGTTTCTTGACACTGAAATTGCTGCTCTCGACAAAAAAATCGCCAAAATCAAGGACCTGGAAAAAACCAGAACGGCGCTGCTGGCTCGCATGGATATCATCCAGCAGTTGCAGCATAGCCGCCCCCAAAGCGTACACCTGATGGATGAGCTGGTTTACACCCTGCCCGATGGCGTTTACCTCAATTCGATTTCACAGAAGGGAACGGCACTGACAATGAGTGGTGTCGCACAGTCAAACGCCCGGGTTTCTGCTTATATGCGCAACATAGACAACTCGCAGTGGATGGGAAAACCGCGTCTTGATGTTATCGAAACCAAGGAAGACAAAAACCGTCGGACGGCAACCTTTGTGCTGCGTGCCGACCAGGTTGCTCCGTCTGAGGATACTGCGGAGGGGAATAGCTGATGGATCTTTCAGAACTCAATGAACTCGACCTGGGCAACATTGCCAACTGGCCGTTACCGGCGAGAATTTTTGTTATTGCGCTGATTTTTTTCGGCGTTCTGGGGGCTGGCTACTGGCTCGACACCAAGGATCAGCGTGCCCAGCTCGAAAAATCCGAGCGCAAGGAAGTCGAGCTGCGCACCACATTCGAAAACCGCGCCAGAAAAGCGGCTAACCTGGAAGCTTACGAGCAGCAACTGGCGGAAATGCGTGAATCATTCGGCGCCATGCTGCGACAGCTCCCCAACAAAACAGAAGTGGCAGAACTGCTGGTGGATATTTCCCAGACCGGTCTCGCTGCTGGCCTGGAGTTCGAGCTGTTTAAACCGCAGGCTGAAGTGCCCAAGGATTTTTACGCAGAGCTCCCGATAAGCATCCGCGTCAAGGGCAACTACCACGAGTTTGGTGAATTTGTCAGCGGTGTTGCTGCACTGCCACGTATCGTTACCGTTCATGATGTGAACATCAATGAAGACAAGGAAGGGAAACTCACCATGGACATCCTTGCGAAAACCTATCGTTACATGGATGAAGAAGAGGAAGGGGGTACCCAATGATTCGCTATTCACAGGAAAAACTGAATTCATTTTTGCGTATCGCCACGACAGGCCTGCTGGTCAGCAGTATTGCGGCCTGCGCAGGAAACAACACAGAAGACCTGCGCAGCTATGTTGACTCGGTAAAATCCAGGCAGACAGCTCGCGTCGAACCTTTACCCGAGTTCTCGCCCTTTGAAACACACCTCTACCAGGCCATGGACACCCGTGACCCGTTTACACCGCCATCATACTCGACACCAAAATCACAGGTAGCCCAGGCTTCAAACGGGGGTATTTCACCGGATTTCAATCGCCCTCGTGAACCGCTTGAATCTGAACCGCTGGATGGCCTGCGTATGGTGGGAACCCTGGGTCGCGATGGAAGCTCATGGGCACTGGTACGCATGAGTGACAGCACCATACACCGCGTCAAACCGGGAAATTATATGGGCCAGAACTATGGCAAGATTGTCAGCATCACAGAATCTGAAGTGGAAGTGACCGAGATCGTGCCAGATGGCCTCGGGGGATGGATTGAACGCCAGGCATCTCTGGCACTCAGCGAGTAATTTTGGAGATAAAAACGATGAATGCAATTCACACAATGTGGAAGGATACCGCACGAGGCACAAGGTGGTCGGCTGCCCGTACGCTGAACGGGCTTGTTGCCCTGGGGATATTGTTGTTCGCTGCCAGCCTGCAAACGGCCGTTGCAGCTGTACCGCAGTTGAACAGCCTCAAGAATATTACCTTCGCGGGACTTCCTGGCAACCAGGTACAAATTACGTTTGAGCTAAGCCAGCCTGTCTCCACCCCGGCGAGCTTTACCATCGACAACCCCGCACGGATTGCATTCGACCTGCCGGCGACCAAAAGTGAACTTGCAAAGCGCTCCCAATCCATTGGCATCGGTCCTGCCAAGAGCGTTACCGCTGTCGAGGTCAAGGGGCGCACACGCGTGGTGCTCAACCTTTTTGAAATGGTGCCTTACGAAACCCGTACAGAGGGAAACCGGGTTATTGTTGTTCTGGGCACAAGCGGTCAGCGCGTCGAATCGCCAGCACCTGCTTCCGCCACTGCCGCTGCAATCATCAATCGCAGCCCTGCCGCAAGTATTGCACCTGCCATAACCGGCATCGATTTTCGTCGCGGCGACCAGGGTGAAGGACGCGTTGTCGTCACACTCTCAGATCCATCCATTCCTGTTGACATGCGACAGGAAGCTGGAAAGATAATCCTGGAATTCAATGGCGCCACATTACCTGATGCATTGGAACGCCGCCTTGATGTCACTGATTTCGCTACACCGGTAAAACTGATTGATACTGAAAACAGGGGCGACAAGGTTCGCATGGAAATCACCCCGATCGGTGAATACGAACACCTCGCCTATCAGAGCGACAACCAGTTCACGGTAGAAGTCCGTAAAATCACCAAGGCAGAGAAAG
>CAZVBD010000072.1:0-2339 GCA_964625255.1 uncultured Thiohalobacter sp.
CGCAGAATATGCACATCGCTCTTTACACGTTCGATGTAGTCCGGCAATACACTGACTTCCTCAACGGTGCCTTCACCCGTCAACAGATCACCGCTTTCGATCCGTTTGCGCAACCCCAGAACGGCCTCGTTGGCCAACGTCTCACCACCCAGCACAATCTTGAACCCGTTATATTCGGCCGGGTTATGACTACCGGTTACCATCACGCCGGAACCGCTACCCAGGTACTGTGCTGCAAAATAAAGCACCGGCGTGGGAACCTGGCCAATATCCTTGACGTCGCGACCGGTCGCAACAAGTCCCCGAATCAGCGCCGCCATCAGGTCGGTGCCCGACAGCCGTCCATCACGCCCTACAATGATGGTCTGCTCACCCCGGTAATAGGCTTCACTGCCAATTGCACGGCCGATTTCATAAGCCACATCCGTGGTCAGTGATTCATTGGCAATACCACGAATATCGTAGGCGCGGAAAATCTCCGCACTGACACCGGTGTTATCAGCGTCTACCCGGGCAATATCCAGTGCACTGTCATCGAATAGCAGGTCGCCTTCAATTTCATCGATGATATCGTTACCGGCATCACTTTCACGGTCTTTATCGCTATGCTTTGCCGTGACAGGCGCAACCGGAACACCGGCACTCGCCGTACGCACCATCAGCTCCAGGGTGTCGTGGAACTCCTCCAGCGCACAGGGATAATCCGATTTCACCCGTCCATCACGCATGTCCTTGACGATCGTCAAAGCCGTTACCTGATCCCGGCGCAACGCACTACCGGTACGGCGAAGCACAAACCAGATCAGTAGCAACAACAAAATGGTCGCCCCGGTCGCTACGCTCAGCGCACTCACCAGCAAGGTATTACTACCGCCGGCCACATCCGCCGGCCAGTAGGCTATCTGCCAACGACTACCTTTTACCTTTGACAGGCTGGGCGAAGTCCCTGCCTGCCGCAGAGCGGCCGCCCCCTGGCTGGCAAACACCAGCGGCTTTGTACCGGCGATCTGTTGCAACTCAACATAGCCACTGACTGAACTCTGTTTCAGTATGGCCTGTAGTGACTGTAGTGGAAAACTGACCATCAGCAGGCCAACGATACGACGGCCGCCAGGATCGAGAATACGCCTCACCAGGTTGATGTGCTGTTGTGGCGTACTCGCCATATGGACTTCCAGCGGGGGTGGCGTTTCGTGTGTTTCGGCATACTTGAGCATGTCGATGGCGGCATATCCAATCGGTGGACTGGTGTCAGGGTCAACTTCATCAATGCCCGGTGGTAACAGCCGCACCCTTACCGCAGAGGGGAACAGTGCAGCGAGCTGTTCTGCCTGTGTCGCCAAAGCTGATTCATCGCCCTGCTCCATGAGCCGGGCAAGCGCCGGAACCTTTACTACGCGTTCAGCCGACGTGGCCCGGTCTTCGATCCATTGCCGAACGCCACCTGCCAGCAAGCCGGCAACCTGTTCTGCATGTTGTCGCCCTGCTTCCCGCAGCTGGAACTCGGTTTGCATATAAACAACCAGCGGTGGCAGTGAAACCAGCAGTGCACCCGCCAGCATCAACAACAGCATCTGGCTGCGCAGGCTCAGACGCGCAGGTGCTTTTGTCGCGGATGTCTTCGTCGGCGCGGCTTTAACCGGCTTACCCTTACCCGATCGAAACGGTAATTTCATCGACAGTTCCTGATTGGTCTCTCGTTGTTAATCTGTCAGGCGCGACCGGTGTGCCCAAAACCCCCGGCCCCACGTTCACTATCGACAAATTCCTCAACAACTTCAAAAGCTGCACGTACAACCGGCACAAAGACCATCTGCGCGATTCGTTCACCCGGCTGAACGGTAAATGCGGTATCGCCACGATTCCAGCAGGACACATACAATTGCCCCTGATAATCCGAATCAATCAGGCCGACCAGATTGCCCAGCACCACACCGTGCTTATGGCCAAGTCCGGAACGGGGCAGCAGCACGGCGGCCAGTGCAGGGTCACTGATATGAATCGCCATTCCGGTTGGAATAAGCTCGGTTGCCCCGGGTTCCAGCACCAGGTCTGCGTCGATACAGGCGCGCAGGTCCATACCGGCAGATCCATCGGTTGCGTAGCCAGGCAAGGGAAATTCCGCACCAATGCGCGAATCGAGAATTTTAAGCTGAATGCTCTGCATGAGGTTCCTGTGTCTTTGCGCCGCTGGAGTACAACTCGGCGATATGTTTAACCAACTGGCGCGCCAGCCGGGGCTTTGGCGCTCTTTCGAGCGTTTTGCTGCCACCTTCCCAGACCAGCAGCAGCTCATTGTCATCCGCATCAAACCCCAGCCCGGCACCGACCGGGTTGGC
>CAZVBD010000072.1:2439-11857 GCA_964625255.1 uncultured Thiohalobacter sp.
GTCGCCAGTTGCCCCTGTACAGCGTCCAGCATCTCTGCGGCGGTTTCCACCCGCACGGTATCCATGCCGACCGGCGTGTCGAGCGCCGTCGGACCGCTGATCAACACAACATTGGCGCCTGCTTCACGCGCCGCTTCGGCCACGGCATAACCCATTTTTCCGGAACTGCGGTTACTCAGGTAACGCACCGGGTCTATCGGCTCACGGGTCGGGCCGGCGGTCACCAGGACACGAACACCGGCCAGTGCGCCGCTGGAAAAACTGTCAGACAATCGCTGTACCAGCTCCACAGGCTCCAGCATGCGTCCGGGACCGGTTTCACCACACGCCTGATCACCTTCGGCAGGCCCCCACATAACGATCTTGCGACGGCGCAGGGTTTTAACATTGTCTTGCGTCGCCGCATTGCACCACATGGCCTGATTCATCGCCGGCGCCACCACCGGCGGCCGCTCGCTGGCGAGGCAAATCGCTGACAACAGATCATCCGCACGCCCCTGGGCGAGTTTCGCCAGCGTATCGGCCGTGGCGGGGGCGATCAGAATACGATCCGCCCAACGCGCCAGATCGATGTGATCCATGCCGGTACGGTCATCCCGCCAGTCGCACCACACCGGTTCACCACTGAGTGCCTGGAAAGTTCGCTCACCGACAAACTCGCGCGCCGCTGGCGTCATCACCACCCGCACGCAGGCACCCGCAGCGCGCAACCGGCGCACCAGGTCCGCACTCTTGTACGCCGCGATACCGCCGCAGACACCAAGAAGGATCTGTTTTTTTACAAGAAAATTCATTATGTGAGTGTACCAGAAGCGCCGCAGGCGAAAAGACCCCTGATCACGACCTGAACTGAACAGCCGGGCTTTACAAACCTGTTGCGGCTGGCCCAGAATCCATCGCAGCACATCATCCACGACAACGGTGAACAAGGAGGTTGACCATGTCGATCCAGGAATGGCCGGTTTCTGAGCGGCCACGCGAAAAACTGCTGTTACAGGGCGCCCAGGCGCTTTCCGATGCTGAATTGCTGGCCATTTTCCTGCGCACCGGCACCACCGGCCGTAGCGCTGTCGATCTGGCACGTGACCTGATTTCCGAATACGGTGGCCTGCGTACGCTGTTCCAGGCGGATCGCACACGTATCTGCCGTACCCGGGGACTCGGCGATGCCAAATTCGCCCAACTCCAGGCGGTGCTGGAACTGGCTAATCGTCATCTCGGAGAAACCCTGTCACGCGGAGATGCGCTGCAAAATCCCGATGCGACCCGGCGTTATCTGAGCGCAAAACTGCGCGAATATCCCTATGAGGTGTTTGCCTGCCTGTTCCTCGATACCCGGCACCGGGTTATCGCCTGTGAGGAGCTGTTCCGGGGCACCATCGATGGTGCCAGCGTCCATCCCCGTGAAGTCCTGCGACGCGCGCTGCAACACAATGCCGCCGCACTGATCCTCGCCCACAACCACCCGTCCGGCATTGCTGAACCCAGTCAGGCTGACCGGCGCATCACCGACCGCTTGCGTGAAGCATTGGCACTGGTCGATATCCGGGTACTCGATCATATTGTGATTGGCGATCAGAAAACGGTATCGTTCGCTGAACGAGGATGGATATAACGCTATGTATTTTCTTGCTTTATACACCACCCCGGCACCCTGTGGACCTTTGTGTGAAACACCCTTGTGCAGTCAAAAACCTTGTCTGGCGGCGACTGCTCTGGTATAAAGCGCGGTTCTCGTTGCTCGCCTGCGGGCGAGCCGTGCAAGAATATTGAGGAATAGAGCAATGTCCAAAGTTTGTCAGGTCACCGGGAAGCGCCCGGTCTCGGGTAACAATGTTTCCCATGCGCACAATAAAACCCGCCGCCGGTTCCTGCCGAACCTGCACTCTCACCGTTTCTGGGTAGAGAATGAAAACCGCTGGGTGAAACTGCGCGTAACTTCCAAGGGGATGCGCATCATCGACAAGCTCGGCATTGATACCGTGCTGGCTGACATCCGCTCCCGCGGCGAAAAGGTTTAAGGGGACTATCATGCGTGACAAAATCAAACTGGTATCCAGTGCCGGCACCGGTCATTACTACACCACCACCAAGAACAAACGCACCATGCCTGACAAGCTGGAGCTGAAAAAATATGACCCGGTGGTACGTAAGCACGTGACCTACAAGGAAGCAAAGATCAAGTAATTTTCGTTGATCATTGCTACAACGCCCGACATTGTCGGGCTTTTTTTTGCCCGCATGAAAAGTGTGCCGCGCGGCGCTAAACTGTCACTCGCAACCAGCAATTGGCACAACCGCCCACTCCAACAGTTTAGGCCCTATCGGCCGACAGTCTGGTCGGTGCACAAGAAATGGAATCCACTACGCTCTACGCAAGGACTTGCAGCAGAAAAACCTCATGAAAGATATTTTTGTTGGTCGACAACCCATTTTTAACCGCCAGCGGGGCGTCTATGCCTACGAGCTACTGTTCCGTTCAGCACAGCAAAATGCCGCCAATATTGTCGATGGCGACAAGGCAACCTCCGATGTCATCATAAATACCTTCATGGAAATAGGGTTGGAAAATATCGTCGGAAACAAGCTCGCTTTCATCAATCTGACGCGTACCTTTTTTGTTAATGAAACGAGCATTTCACTACCCAAAGACCGGGTTGTGCTGGAGTTGCTCGAAGACATCGAGGCCGATGACGACGTAGTAGCCGGCGTGAAGAGGTTGCGCGAACAGGGCTACAGCATTGCGCTGGATGATTTTATCTACCACGAATCACTGCAGCCTTTGGTAGATCTGGCGGACATCATCAAAATCGACATCATGGCACTGAGCAAGGATGAAATCCGTGAGCATGTCACGCAGTTACGCACACACTCACTGCGCCTGCTGGCCGAGAAGATTGAAACCCAGGACGATTTCGATTTTTGCATGGAGCTGGGTTTTGACTATTTCCAGGGCTTCTTCTTTGCCCAACCCAAGGTTATTCGCGGCAAGCGCCTGCCCAATAACCGGCTGGCCATACTCAAACTGTTGAGCCGGCTGAATGACCCCGAGATCACTCCGAACGAACTGGAAGACCTGATCGTCCAGGATGTCGCTTTCAGTTACAAAATCCTTCGTTATGTCAATTCCGCCGCCATCGCGCTGCCGCGCAAGATCGAATCCATCCAGGAGGCTGTTGTGATCCTTGGCATGGCGACAATACGCACCTGGACAACCTTGCTGGCCATGTCCCATATCGATGACAAGTCGACCGAGCTGGTTGTCATCGCAATGATTCGTGCCAAAATGGCCGAAAACATGGCACGCATGCGCAAAGAGCCAGACCCCAACACCTATTTTACAGTGGGGCTTTTCTCTGCACTGGATGCACTGATGGGCAACAGCATGGAAGAAATACTCACCCAACTGCCGCTCGCGGACCATATCACGGAAGCTTTACTGTATCACCGCGGCCCGCACGGCAAGGCGTTATCCTGCGTTTTGACCTACGAACGCAGCGAGTGGGAACACATCCACTGTGGCGTCCTGAGTGCGTCAGACATCCGCGATACCTATCTCTCAGCCATGCAGTGGGCCAATGAAGTCTGCCAGTCACTGATCGAAAGTTGATTTGCCGGCAGAACTTTTCTTGATCTGGATCAAAGACTGCCACCAGCACGCTCCGTAAGCTTGATCTCGGTTGGACTAGTGACCGGTTCAGGGAAGAAGTACTAACTGCTCAGTGCTTCTGCCCCGAACCCTCGAGCTTTGTCTTCCTATCCCGTCCTTTCCGCAGTGCCGCAAGGCCCTGCGGATTTTTTTGTCAGCAATAAACTGCCATCAGCCGCTTTTCGGAGCAACCAGCCTGTCTCAACCAGTACAGTGGCAACATCGTCCACGACCAGTAGCGGGCCTTCATATAACTGCCCACCCACCAGGTTGACTGGCTGCCAGACGGGGACGAGCTGGCCAAAGCCTGTGAGATCGGCCAGTTCAAGCGGCTTGTCATTTCCTTTTGTTTCACTTTCCTGCCACACCGGCTGCTCACCGGTCGCCGACAGCGCAACACGTAGATTGACAACCTCTACCGGGATATCGAGCCGATGGCCAAACCGCTGCCGGTGTGCCTGATGAAACGCTTCAGCAGCTTCTGCAACGGATTCAAAAGGGATATTGAGGGAGAAACTCTGCCCTGCATAACGCAGATCAAGGCTGCAGGTACCGGTGACGGCTTCGCGCTGCACACCTTCCTCCTGTAATTCTTCCAGACCCTGATCGAACAACTGTTGCAACGCCCTCTGCAGGCTCGCATCAGATTGCTCACTCAACAGACCGCGCCGCGTGCGTGACATCTGGCGACCACGCGGGGCTACCAGCATACCCAGTGCCGATAACACGCCAGCAGCATCCGGTACCAACGCCTGGCGCATCCCCAGCGCATCTGCCAGCGCGCAGACATGCAAACCACCGGCTCCACCAAAAGCGGCCAGGGTAAACCCGGCCGGGTCGATACCACGCTGAACAGAAATCACCCGTAAAGCCTGTGCCATGTGTTCGTTGGCCAGTTGTATGATGCCTTGTGCCGCCTGCCGGGGTGAGACACCCATCTCCTGCGCCAGGTTCGAGATCACCTGTCGCGCTGCGGCTTCATCGAGCGACATAGTGCCACCGAGAAAGGCCTTCAGCCGCAAGCGCCCGAGCACCAGGTTAGCATCTGTCACCGTCGCCTCGCAGCCACCGCGGCCATAACAGGCAGGGCCGGGGTCAGCGCCTGCCGATTGCGGCCCGACCACCAGCATGCCACCTTCGTCCACACGAGCGATGGAACCGCCGCCTGCGCCAATGGTGTGCATATCCACCATCGGTACCGCGACCGGATAACGCCCGATATGACCCTGTGATGTGAGATTGATCCGGCCATCAATAAGCGCCACATCCGTCGATGTCCCGCCCATATCGAAAGTCAGCAGGTGCGCGATATCGTGTCGTGCCGCGACATACCGTGCGCCCATCAATCCGCCGGCCGGACCGGACAACAACAGGTTAACCGCTCGCTGTGCGGCATGATCAGCACGTATGGTCAATCCCGAACTCTGCATAACATGCACAGGGGCAGGCGCCACCGCCCGCTGCAAGCGCTGCAGGTAACCCTGCACTTTGGGTCCCAGCCAGGCATTCAGCCAGGTGGCCATGCCCCGTTCGTACTCGCGTATCTCCGGTAACACTGCGGAAGAACAGGAGACAAATAAAGTCTCCGGCAAAGCCCGGCGAATCATCTGTTCAAAACGGTCATCCAGCCAGGAAAACAGCAGGTTGATGGCAACAGCCTGTGGCTGCAGGGCAGCAACCTGTTGCGCCAGCACGGCACATTCCGCTTCATCGAGCGCCTCAACCACGCTCCCGTCCGCACCCAGCCTGCCACCGGTTTCCAGACACAGTTCTGCCGGCACGGGTGGTGGTTGCCGTTGTGGCTGCAATTCATAGAGTGCATCACGTGCCTGACGACCGATAGTCAGCACGTCAGCGAGCCCGTGATTGGTGATATAAACCGTGCGTACGCCCTTGCCTTCAAGTGCAGCATTGGTGGCAACAGTAGAGCCGTGTATCAGGTGAAAAGACTTGCCTTCCAGCCCCAGCGCATGGATTCCCTGAAGGATAGCGCGCTCTGGCGCGTTGGGTGTCGATAATACCTTGTGGGTACGAATGCGATTGCCGTCAAAACAGACGAAATCCGTAAAGGTACCGCCCGTATCAACACCCAGCAGCATACCTGGCCCTAGTCAGCTTCCGCCACACAATTGCGGCCGGCACGCTTGGCCCGGTACATGGCTTCATCAGCACGCTGCAGCAGGTCCTGTAAATCATCGCCCTCGACCCGCACGGCCAGCCCCTGGCTGATGGTTATCTCCAGACGATGATTCCCCGTGTTGATTGGCTGGCTGGCAATACGCTCTCGAATACGTTCTGCCACCAGCAGTGCGGTATGTCGTGAGGTGTTTTCCAGCACAATGACAAATTCCTCACCACCGTAACGGCCGACAACATCAAACTCACGTAGCGCTGCGCGAATACGTGCCCCGACTTCCGCCAGCACCTTGTCCCCGACCATATGACCATAGCTGTCATTCACATTCTTGAAGTGGTCAAGGTCGGCCATGATGATACACAGCGGCTGACCGGTTTTGGCTGAACGCGCAATGGCACCTTCCAGTACATCGAGCAGACTGGTTCGACTGGATACGCCGGTCAATGCATCCAGCTGTAATTGCGTCCGTAACAGGCTTTGTTCGAGCCGAAGGTGTTTGACTGACCTGTCCAGCTCCAGAACGCTGCTGCGGTGATAGACCTCGGTGGCAACGGCGATATCCAGTGTCGTCAGCTTCAGCACCAGGCAGCTGAGAACCTGGCGATCATCCGGTTCATTGACACCGCCCGTCAACGTCTCGAGTATCAACGTCTGCATCACACCAAAAGCAGACAGATACAGCGCCAGTGGCAATCCTACACGGGCGTGCGCAATACCCACGCCGGCGCGGGTCTCGAAATAGTCCGCATCCCGGAAATTTACGCCAAAATCCGCCAGATAAGCGGTCAGCGTCACTTTCAGACGATCAATATCGTAGCTTGCCAGCAGAGATCTGGCGCGAGAATCGTGCAATAACTGCTCATAGAACCGATCAACAATATGCCGGGATGCATCCACGGTGAGTACCCGCCGGTGCAGCTGGCGCACCGTATCCCGTAATTCATCATCAAGACCGATCAGTGCCAGTTGTGCGCGGCGCCAGTCCGCATCAAAACCGAACTGGTCGCATAACGGGGTTTCCGGTTTCCGTGATGGCATAATAAAGGGCTATCCAAATCCGCAATGCTTTACGTTATGCTCCCGTCTCGGGTGCGGGTATGACACTGGGATATCATCATAAAACACATGGCATCAAAAATCCTGATTAGCGTCGAACAATTGTCACGTTACTACGGGCACCAGCTTGCGGTTGATCATCTCGACTTCACGCTATCGCCAGGCGAAGTGCTGGGCTTTCTTGGACCCAACGGCGCCGGCAAATCAACCACCATGCAAATGATCACCGGTAATCTGGCCCCGAGCGAAGGCCGCATACTCATTGATGGCATAGATATGCTTGACCAGCCGAAACAGGCCAAGGCCTGCATTGGCTATCTGCCGGAACAGCCCCCGGTCTACCGCGACCTGACCGTCGATGAATATCTGGACTACTGTGCCCGCCTGCACCGGGTCAATGCGGCACAACGGGGCCAGGCCATTAACCGCGCCAAACGCCGCTGCGGACTGCTAACCGTCAACCGCCGCCTGATTGGTAACCTGTCCCGGGGCTACCAGCAACGGGTCGGTATCGCGCAGGCGATCCTGCACAACCCGGCTGTGGTTATACTCGACGAGCCAACAGTCGGCCTCGACCCCAACCAGATCCGTGAAATCCGTGACCTGATCCGTGAACTGGGTGAAACCCATGGCATCATCCTGTCCACGCATATCCTGCCCGAAGTCCAGGCAACCTGTACCCGCGTGCAGATTATTAACGAAGGCCGACTGGTGTTCTCACAGAACATGCAGGAACTCGAAAAACAACTGGTCAGCCATGTGCTGGCACTGGAAACCCGCGAACCATTGACCGACGAAATACTGAAAAACCTGCCGGGTGTGCATCACAGTGAACGGATGGGGCCATCGCGCGCACGCCTTCACTTTGAGGACGACAACCCGGCCAGTGCCATTGCCGCTTACCTGGCCGAACACAGGCTTGGACTGGTGGAGCTTGCACTGGACCGACAGACACTGGAGCAGGTATTTGTGGAACTGACCTGTCACGACGAGCCTCAAAAAGCGTCAGAGGATACCGCCTGATGATATTTACCATTGCCCAACGTGAACTGAAAAACCTGTTCCTGTCGCCCCTGGCCTGGTCCATACTGGCCGTGTTGCAACTGGTGGTTGCCTTCCTGTTCCTGTCGCAACTGGACACCTACATGGTGACCTGGCAGCCCCGGCTGTCCGGTATCGAAGGCGCACCCGGTGTCACCGACATTGTTGTCGCACCACTGTTTCAGACCATTGGCTTCCTGCTCCTGCTGATCTCGCCTGCCATCACCATGCGCAGTATCAGCGAAGAACAACGCAACCGTACCCTGACGCTGCTGTTGTCAGCACCGGTGTCGATCCGTGACATCGTGCTCGGCAAGTTCCTCGGCATTACCCTGTTCTTCTTTATCCTGCTGCTGATGCTCATGGCCATGCCGCTATCGTTGTATGCCGGCACCACACTCGATGCCGGTAAAATGCTTGCCGGACTGCTCGGCCTGGCGCTGCTGGCCAGCGCATTTGCGGCTATCGGGCTGTTCATGTCATCACTGACCGAACAGCCAGTGGTCGCAGCGATCAGCACACTGGGCCTGTTAATGTTGCTGTGGATCATCGACTGGAACAGTGGTGCCGGTGAAAACGCCTCCGGCCTGTTCCAGTATCTGTCGCTGAAGACGCACTTCAATGCCTTTCTGAAAGGCCTCTTCAGTACCCGCGACCTGATCTACTACCTGCTGCTGATCAGCGTCTTCCTGGTCCTCGGCATTCGTCGTCTTGACCAGAAGCGCCTGACCGGGTAACGCCATGAAAGTCACCCGCTCATCCCGCCGCCAGTTGCAGCTACAGAACCTGATTTTCCTCGTCGGGCTATTGATTGTTGCCGGGCTGCTTGGCTGGTTAAGCACTCGCTACAACATCGAGGCAGACTGGACCAGCAGCGGTCGCAACAGCCTGTCTGTCGACAGCCGCAAATTACTCGAAGAAATGAAGGGTCCGGTCCATATCACGGCATTCGCACGCGAGACACCTGAGTTACGTGATCACATTCGCGACCTTATCGCACGCTACCAACGCCACAAAGCGGATATAGACCTGCGCTTCGTCAACCCGGATGCAGAACCGGAACGGGTCCGTGAGCTGGGCATCACCCTGGATGGTGAACTGCTGATCGCCTACAACGGTCGCAGCGACACGATACAGGACCTGTCGGAGCAAAGCCTGACCAACACCCTGTTGCGTATCGCGCGCCCCAGTCAGCGTAAAGTGCTTTTCCTGACCGGGCACGGTGAACGCAACCCACAGGGCCAGGCCAATCACGACTTTGGGCAATTCGGCAAACTGCTTGTCGACAAGGGACTCGACGTTGAGACGCTGATGCTTGCAGAAACGCAGACTATACCTGACGACACCAGCCTGCTGGTCATCGCCGACCCACGCACACCCCTGTTATCCGGTGAAGTGAAGCTGATCAACCGCTACCTCAAACGAGGCGGCAATCTGCTGTGGTTGATCGAACCCGGCTCACTGCACGGGCTGGAACCGGTGGCGGAAACGCTCGGCATAGAACTCCTGCCCGGCACCGTTGTGGATGCCACCAC
>CAZVBD010000073.1:0-6813 GCA_964625255.1 uncultured Thiohalobacter sp.
GGCAGCTGTACATGATTAAAATTACACCGAAAGGCGCACCCCCCTATTATCTTGTCGATACCAACGGCGATGGTTCCATGGACAGCCGTTCGTCGGATCTGCAAAAGGATTTTCCTATCCCTCGCTGGGTGTTGTTCCGCTGGTAGCTACCACACTCGTTTCCCTGTCTGAGCGACTCGACCGGATCAGCACTGTCACCGGCCGCAGTGCCGCCTGGCTGGGCCTGGCGCTGGTGCTGGTTACTTTTCTGGTGGTACTGCTTCGCTACCTGTTTAACAGCGGCTCTATCGCCATGCAGGAGTCCGCGCTTTACCTGCACGCCAGCCTGTTCATGCTGGGCGCCGCCTGGACACTGAAAATTGACGGGCATGTGCGTGTCGATGTGCTCTACCGGCATTTCAGCCCCCGCAGCAAGGCAGCGGCCGACCTGTTTGGCACGCTGGTGTTTCTGTTACCGACCTGCGGCTTTCTGCTGTGGATCAGCCTGGATTATGTAGAAGCCGCGTGGCGCGTCCACGAAGGCTCGCCGGAAGCCGGTGGCCTGCCGTTCGTTTACCTGCTGAAAACCCTGATCCCGGTGACAGCCCTGTTATTGATTGTACAGGGCATCAGCCAGCTGTTGCGCTGTGTCGGAGCGCTGCTGCAACCGGACAATCCTGAAAATGGCTGAGGGCAGTATCGCCCTGTGGATGTTCGGTGCGGTGTTCGCGTGCCTGCTGATCGGGTACCCGGTGGCCTTTACGCTGGCCGGCACCGCGCTGATCTTTGCTTTTGCCGGCGAGTGGGCCGGCAGTTTTGACCCAGTGTTTCTGCATGCGCTTCCGAGCCGCATTTACGGCATCATGATCAACCCGACGTTGATGGCGGTACCCCTGTTTGTGTTCATGGGTGTCATGCTGGAACGTTCGCGAATTGCTGAAGACCTGCTGGATGCCATGTCCAGCCTGTTTGGCAACCTGCGCGGAGGGTTGGGCTTTTCGGTCACGCTGGTGGGCATGCTGCTGGCGGCCAGTACCGGTATCGTGGGTGCCACGGTGGTCACCATGGGCCTGCTGTCCCTGCCAACCATGCTGCGGCGCGGCTACGACGTCAAAGTAGCAACAGGCATTATCTGTGCATCGGGCACGCTGGGGCAGATCATCCCGCCCTCTATTGTGCTGGTGCTGCTTGGCGATGTGCTGTCGTCCGCCTATCAGCAGGCACAGATCAGCCAGGGTATCTATTCCCCGAAAACGGTCTCGGTCGGCGATCTGTTTGCCGGGGCACTGATTCCGGGCCTGCTGCTGGTGGCGCTGTATCTCCTGTATCTTGTGGCGGTGGCCCGTTGGCGGCCTGCGGCCATGCCAATGCATCCCGCCGATGCACCACGACCCGGCCTGATGGCGACACTGAATGCGCTGCTGCCGCCACTGCTGCTTATCCTTGCCGTGCTTGGCTCCATTCTCGGTGGGCTGGCAACCCCGACCGAAGCAGCCTCGGTCGGTGCTGTTGGCGCCATGCTGCTCGCGGCAATGCAACGCCAGTTAACCGTCCCGGTACTCCGTGACGTGGTACGCAACACCCTGAAAGTCTCCAGCATGGTATTCCTGATACTGATCGGTGCATCAATATTTTCCCTGGTATTCCGGGGCTTTGGTGGCGATATCCTGATCGAGGACTGGCTCACCCAGCTGCCCGGCGGCGTGGTCGGTGCCATGCTGGCCGTGATGCTGGTGATGTTTCTGCTGGGTTTCGTACTCGATTTCATCGAAATCACGTTTGTGGTGGTACCGATTGTCGGCCCGATTCTGCTGGCCATGGGGCTGGACCCGGTGTGGCTGGGCATTATGATCGCCATTAACCTGCAAACCTCCTTTCTCACCCCACCCTTCGGTTTTGCACTGTTTTACCTGCGCGGGGTGGCACCGGCCGAGGTCTCCACCACCGATATATATCGCGGTGTTATCCCCTTTATCGCCATACAGTTAGTAATGCTCGGGCTGCTCGCGCTGTGGCCCGCCCTGGCCACCTGGTTGCCTGCCATGGTGTATAATGGGTAAGATTAAAGGCGCAGGAACGCGTCAAATTGGGACAAGCCCGCTATAAATACAAGCGTTGCGGGTACTCGGGATGGGAGATAGACCGTGGGACACCAGAATAACTCGGACATCATATTGCTGGTCGAGGATAACCCGGACGATGTTGATCTGACGCTTCGCGCGTTCAGGAAAAGTCGGCTAACTAACCAGATTGTCGTCAAACGCGACGGACAGGAAGCACTGGATTACCTGTTGGGTGAATCAGAAGAGGATGACGCCGGAGCGCTACCGACTGTCACCCTGCTGGATCTCAACATGCCGCGTCTGAATGGACTGGACGTGCTCAAACGTCTGCGTAGCGAGGAACGCACCCGTTTCATGCCGGTTGTCATACTGACAACCTCTGATGAACAGCGTGACGTCATTAACAGCTACCAGCTCGGCGCCAACAGCTACATCCGCAAGCCCGTGGATACGCAGGAATTTTTTGCCGCGATTCAAGAGCTGGAAATTTACTGGACCGTGCGCAACATCGCAGCAGCCTCATAGGTCTACATTGACCTTGCGTTAAGGTACGCCTGTTCCGAGATTGCACTCCAGGATATCGCCTGTTCCCGGAAGGACTGGAACGATGTATACACGCGCTGCGACAGTTCGTCTTTTTGGGCAATTTCCGCGACCACCTCATCGGACAAATCACGCAACCGCAGGAGCACTTCATCCGGTAATTTGCGCACGTCCACATGATGCTCGTTAACCAGTGTTTGCAGTGCCTGATTGTTGCGTGCCACGTACTCGGTCAGAATTTCCTGGTTGGCAACGGCCGCCGCGCTTGTCACGATTTGTTTCAGGTCGTCAGGCAAGGCATCAAACGCCTTTTGATTCACGATGCACTCCAGCGTGGTGCCTGGCTCGTGCCAGCCCGGGTAATAGTAGTATTTCGCGGCCTTGTAAAGACCAAAAGCCAGATCATTGTAAGGCCCGACCCATTCGGTGGCGTCGATAGCACCGGATTGCAATGAGGTAAACAACTCACCACCGGGCAGACTCACCGGCGTGCCGCCGGCTCGCGCCAGAACTTCACCGCCCAGTCCGGGGATACGCATCTTCAGGCCTTTCAGATCTTCAAGGCTGTTGATCTCACGATTGAACCAGCCCGCCATCTGCACCCCGGTATTGCCGGCGGCAAGCGGCACCAGACCAAAGGGCCGGTAGGTTTCGCGCCATAATGCCATACCGCCACCGAAAGACAGCCAGGCATTCATCTCGTCAGCGGTAAGACCAAACGGTACGGTGGAAAAAAACTGCGCAACCTCGCTCTTGCCCTTCCAGTAATAGGCAGAGCCATGGCCCAGCTCAGCGGTTCCCTGTGAAACGGCGTCGAATACCTCAAATGCCGGGACCAGCTCCTTGGCGCCATAGACCTTCACGTCAATACGGCCACCACTCATTTCTGTGATTAATCGCGCCAGCGTATTGGCGCCTGTACCCAGGCCGGGAAAGTTCTTCGGCCAGGTCGTCACCATCTTCCACTTTAACGGTGTGAATGAAGTTGTTTCAGCCGGTCCACAATCAACCTTCGGCGCTTCCTTGCAGCCAGCGACCAACGAGGCCCCGGCGATGGCGGCACCGCCACCCAGGCGGCGCAGAAAATGTCTTCTTTTCATCGTATCCTCACAGCGATTTGCTCCGGGTCCGGTTCTGGTCCGCAGGCTATTGTACGGACTCGGCAGAGTAACATCAGCGACAAACTAAACCTTGCAAATCTGGATGTTTATGTCATTATGCTCACCGAATTCTGTAAAAGCATATGTAGCATCCTGCAATATAAGGAAATTTCGCGGGTCAGGGTACAAGATCAGGGTCATCAGCCTGAAGGCTGTCACTCGCCGGGGGAAAATATGCTGGATGCACCCGAGCGCATAAGCGCCCGCTTTTCAATATTGCTGTTTCTGGGTTTTTTACTTGTTCCTGTTGTCGGCTTTGGCAGCGCGGTATTGTTTGATGTGCTCCAGCCCTGGCAACTACAGCAGATTCTCGCTGACGGTGTAGTGCCGGTTTTCTCACTGCTACTCATTTTCTTTTCGCTGTTCCAGTTACAGCGGCTGATTACACCACTGACCAACTGGGTTCTGCAACATCCTGAGGGCGGCAATGCACCGTCTCATCTGCATCGTCAACTGCAACGCTTCAGTCGTAATTTCTGGGTTCTGATCCTGGCTCATGTCCTGGTGACGCCACCACTGGTATTCTGGCGACTCGACGGCAGTCTTGGCGAAAACAACCTGACCGCCCTCTCACACTTCTTGTTGTTGCAAGGTATTACGGCAACGCTCACCGGTGTACCCGCCTACCTGTTCGGGTTACACCAGCTGGGTAAACTGGTCTCACAACTCAGCCTTGACCGCATACATGTCAGTCTCAAATCACGTACCCTGTTACTCGCCGGGCTGGTGCCGCTGCTTTCATACGTGTTGCTGGTCGAATATCACTGGCTGACCACCGGCCAGCTCGAAACGGGTTTTCTGGCAACCTTTGCGCTTCTGTCACTGATTACACTGACCATCAGTCTGCTATCGATCCGCAGTATGCAGCAGGCACTACGACCCTTCCATGAACTGTTCAGCCGTAGCGGTGCTTCCACCCACGAGGCACTGGCACAGTTGCGACCGGCATCGACGGATGAGATCGGTCACCTGACACAAACCCTGGGACGCGTATTCCAGCGCCTCGGTGATCAGGAAACACACATGCGCGCCATTGTCGACACTGCCGCCGAAGGTATTATCGTGGTCGATGAACGTGGACAGATCGATACTTTTAACCCGGCAGCGGAATACCTGTTCGGCTACCTCGCTCAGGAAATCCGTGGCCGTCACCTGGCCACCTTGCTTCCGGATATTTTCCAGGTTCGCCAGTCCATCGACCCGCACAGTGAAGAGCGTGATGCCGCCGCCGTGCATCGCGACAGCTCGCGCATCACGGTATCGCTGCGTATCTCCGAAATGGAAATCAGCGGTCAGCGCATGTTCACCTGTCTGGTCGCGGATATCAGTCAGCGCAAGGCCGCCGAACAGGAACTGCTGGCTGCCGAAGCGCGCTATCGCGCACTGGTGGAAACCGCACACGACCTGGTCTGGAGTGTCGATACCGAGGGTTGCTGGAGTTATCTGAATTCATCGTCACGAATCATTTACGGACTGGAACCTGAAAACATGGTCGGTCGTCCGATTTGTGAGTTTTGCGCACCGGATAAAGACGATGCTGATCAACAAGCCTTCAGTGGCCTGCTGGCCGGAAAGGACCTGTACCAGTACGAAACCGTTCACCTCGACAACGAAGGCAATCGCCGCCATTTGAGTTTTAATGCCAAGGCACACCGTGATAGCGATGGCAATATTCTTCAGATCAGCGGGACTGCCCGCGATGTCACCGATCAGAAAGCGTTCCATGAACAGCTTACTTACCAGGCCGAACACGACTCACTGACCCGCCTGTTCAACCGTCATTATTTTCAGCAGGAGCTGGAACGCACCGTCGCCCGCGTATCACGCAGCCCGGACACCAGCTGTGCCCTGTTCTACATCGACCTCGACCAGTTTAAATATATCAACGACACACTGGGGCATGCCGCCGGTGATCGGCTGCTGGTCGAAATCACCCAACTGCTGCTCAAACACGTACGCGACGGCGATCTGCTGGCGCGGTTTGGCGGTGACGAGTTCACGTTGCTGCTCTACAATATTCGTTCGACTGATGTGATATCGGCCGCCGAACATTTCCGTCTGCTGTTTGAAGCATTTCATTTCCTGGAAGACGGCAAGAGCTTCAACGTGAGTTGCAGCATTGGTGCCGCACTCATCGACAGACACGTGGAAAGTGCCGAAGAAGCCCTCTCGCATGCTGATATTGCCTGCAACATGGCCAAGGCACAGGGCCGTAACCGGGTCAAACTCTACGACCCCAGCGACAACAACAAAGATGGCATGGCGGAAGATATGGGCTGGGCCTCACGCGTGCGTGAAATGCTCGAAGAGGACAAGTTCCAGCTGGTCTACCAGCCCATTATGGCGCTCAATGATGACCAGGTGCAGGACTATGAAGTCCTGGTTCGCATGGTCTGTGACGATGGCGAGATTATTCTGCCGGGTGGTTTCATGCCAGCGGCTGAACGCTTCGGCCTGATCCACAGCGTCGACCGATGGATAGTCAAACGCGCCCTGACCCAGCTGTCACGCCTGCACCAGCAGGGGGAAGCTGTACGCTTCTCGATCAACCTGTCCGGCAAGGCTTTTGAGGATCCATTGCTGCTGCCCATGATCAAGGATCTGCTGGATGATGTCAGTCTTGACCCTTCACGCGTGTGTTTTGAAATTACCGAAACTGCCGCGATTGCTAAATTATCGGAAGCGGAGAAGTTCATCAGCGCATTGAAAGAAATGGGTTGTCAATTTGCACTCGATGATTTTGGCGCAGGCTTCTCTTCATTCACTTACCTGAAACACCTGCCCGTCGACAAACTTAAAATTGACGGTGCCTTCGTGCAGGGCATGGCCGACAGTCACGTCGATCAGGCCATGGTTCAATCCATGAACCAGGTCGCACACGCACTGGGCAAGCAAACGATTGCGGAATATGTGGAAGACTCAAGAACGCTTGAGATGCTGCGTAACTACGGTGTGGACTATGCTCAGGGCAACTACATCGGCAAACCGCGCGAAGCACTGATGAGCGTTGCGCGCTTGCCTTACACCCGTATCCAGACAGCAAGCCGGGCAGATTAATCCCAGTACGG
>CAZVBD010000073.1:6913-11809 GCA_964625255.1 uncultured Thiohalobacter sp.
TCGGGATTCACATAACCCCACTGCTGTTTGTAGGTCACGTTGCTGTATTGCAGTCCAACGTGTTGGCGCAAGTCGTCCGGGTGCACGGGTTCCCCGTGCTGTTGCAGATACGCCGAACTCGCGCAGGTGACATGCTGTGAGATTCCCAGACGTCGGGCCACCAGCGTGGAATCCTTCAGCTCCCCGATTCTGACGGCCATGTCGAAACCGTCCTCAACCAGATTGATATTGCGATCATTCAGATCCAGGCTTAATTCAATGGCAGGATGTTCGTTGAGAAAATCTGTGATGGCACGCGTCAGGTGCAAAAGACCAAACGACAGTGGAGCAGCGAGCTTGAGTGCGCCGCGTAACTCTGCCGTCTCTTGTGTAACACTCTGTTCCGCATCATCCAGGTCTGCCAGTATCTGCGTCGCTCGCTGATAAAAGCTTCTGCCGGCATCGGTCAGGGCAAGGCGCCGTGTCGTACGATTCATCAGGCGACTGCCCAGACGGCTTTCCAGTTGGCTGATACGCCGACTCACTACCGATTTGGCAATGCCCAGCCGTTCCCCGGCGGCACTGAATGTCCCGGATTCCACCACCGCTGTAAACGCTTCCAGATCAGCAAACTTGCCCATACTGTTGCGTAATATAGAACAGTAAGTTCCATAAAGCTATGTTTATCATTCTACATCGAACAACTAAGCTTTTTCCCGACGCAAACAACCCACACAGACATCATCAACGAGGGCAAAACCATGAATACATCGATTCTGAAAGCCAGCACCCAACTCTCTGGCCGGGCGCTCATGTCAGTTATTTTTATCACGGCCGGGATCGGCAAGCTCGGCGCCGGTTATGCAGGCACCCAGGGGTACATGGAAAGCGTGGGACTCCCCGGAGCCTTGCTGCCGCTGGTGATCTTGCTGGAACTGGGCGGCGGCCTGGCGATATTACTGGGTTGGCAAACACGTATTGCCGCTTTCCTGCTGGCCGGTTTCAGCCTGCTCAGTGCACTGATCTTCCACGCCAATTTTGCTGACCAGATGCAATCCATCATGTTCATGAAAAACCTGGCCATGGCCGGCGGTTTCCTGTTCCTGGTCGCCGGTGAGACACACGCCTGGTCGATTGACGCTAAACGAAACCCGGCTGCATGAGGTAACGGACATGACAAAAACACAGGTAAAAAAAATACTGCGCATCGATAGCAGTGCGCGCCACAGCGACTCAGTAACCCGACAGCTGGGTGATGAAGTGATACAACGCCTGACGCAGGCAAACCCGGATGCTGAGGTGGTCGTACGAGAGCTTTACGAAACGATCAATTTCCTTGATGAACGCTGGGTACAGGCCAACCTGACGGATCCAGCCGAACGTGATCCGTCACAACACAAGGCGCTGACGGCCTCTGATTTACTGGTACACGAACTGGAGTCTGCCGATGTGATTCTGTTGACAGTGCCGGTTTATAACTTCTCGGTGCCCGCAGTACTCAAAGCCTGGATCGATATGATCTGCCGTGCACGTCTGACCTTTGAGTACACGGAAAAGGGTCCGCAAGGCCTCTTGAAAGACCGGCCTGTCTATCTTGTCATGGCGTCTGGCGGCATACCGTTCGGCAGTGTGGTCGATTTTGCCAGTGGGTATCTGCACCACATCTTTGGCTTTATCGGCATCAGCGATCTGCGGCCCGTTTATGCGGAACAAACCAATGTGGATGCATCTGCCAGTAAAACCGCAGCCCTTGCGATGCTGGAAAAATGGTTACCTGAAAACACTACACCGGCTGTTGCCTAAGCCAGGGAGAAACCGACATGAAAACGACTGTAAACAAAGAATTCCTTCAACCCAGAAGGCTCGCACGACTTGTTAAAGGTATGCCAGCGACAGACGGGGCAGGTGTTGAACTCACCCGCGTCATTGGCCAGCCAGCCTTCCCCATGCTTGACCCATTCCTGCTTCTGGATGCTTTCCGCTCTGACAAGCCGGAAGACTACATTGCCGGTTTTCCCTCACACCCGCATCGCGGATTTGAGACCGTTACCTACCTGCTTGCCGGGCGGATGCGACACAAGGATAACGCGGGCCACGAAGGTGTGATCGAATCGGGTGGCATCCAGTGGATGACCGCAGGCAAAGGTATTGTTCACTCGGAAATGCCGGAACAGGAAAATGGTCTGCTGGAGGGATTCCAGCTGTGGGTGAATCTGCCTGCTGAACACAAGATGGATGAGCCTGGCTACCAGGAACTCCCGGCAAAAGGTATTCCGGTGGAATCACGAGCAGTGGGCGTCGACGTTAAAGTGATTGCCGGGGTGACCTCACAGGGCACGACTGGACCGGTTGTTCAACCTTTGACCGAACCCCTGTACCTGGATGTCCGGGTTCCGGCCGGCCAGGCATTTGTCGAAGCATTACCGATATCACACAACGTCTTTATCTATGTGATAGACGGGCGGGTCAGCATGGAAGATGAGAGCGGGCAAAGGGTCACACTGGTACGAGATGACCTGGGTGTACTCGGGGAAGGTGGCGCCATTGAACTGAATGCCGATGAAGGTGATGTACGATTCCTGCTGATTGCAGGCAAGCCTTTGGGCGAACCCGTTGCACGTGGTGGACCGTTTGTAATGAACACCAACGAAGAGGTTCAACAGGCTTTTGTCGATTACAGACAGGGGAGGTTTTGATACTGGAAGCCAGCACTACATGGCCTGAAGGTTTGCATACGCCACCACCAGCCACTTGGAACCAGCGTTTTCAAAATTAACCTGTACACGCGCCTGTGCGCCCTGGCCTTCGTAGTTCAATACAACACCATCGCCGAATTTGGCGTGTAGCACGCGTTGTCCGAGCGCCAGGCCATCAGGGGCATCTCTCATCGAGCTGACAGCGGATGCCATGCCATACGGGCGACTGACCTGAACGCGTGGCCGTAACGTCTCGATCAGTTCATCAGGAATTTCATGGATGAAACGTGATGGAACATTGTAGGATTCATTACCAAACAAACGACGGTGTTCGGCATGGGTTATAAACAACTGCCGGCGCGCCCGGGTGATGCCGACGTAACACAATCGACGCTCCTCTTCGAGTCGGCCCGGTTCTTCCACCGAGCGCTGGTGTGGAAACAAACCCTCTTCCAGCCCGCACAAAAATACACTGTCAAACTCCAGCCCTTTGGCGGAGTGCAAGGTCATCAGTTGTACACAGTCTTCCCAGCCCTGCGCCTGGCCTTCACCGGCTTCCAGTGCGGCATGTGACAGAAACGATGACAGTGGGTCGAGACCATCTTCCTCTATCTTGTCATATTCGTATTCACGTGCAGCATTGATCAACTCGCCAAGGTTTTCTATACGCGCCTCACCCTTTTCGCCTTTTTCCTTTTTGTAGTGCGCCTTGAGTTCGCTGCATTCCACAATATGCTCAACCTGTTCACCCAGCTCCAGCCCCTCAATATCACGGGCGAACTGTTCGATCAGCTGCATGAAGCCGGCCAGTGCATTACGTGCCCGCGCATTCAGTTCATCGCCATCGAGCACAGCACATGCCGCCGACCACATAGAACGGCTTTCCCGTTTTGCCTTGTCGCGTACAACAGCCAGTGTGCGCTCGCCGATGCCGCGCGGGGGCTGGTTAACAATGCGATCAAATGCCGCATCGCTTTCACGATTTTCACACAGACGCAGATAACCCAGTGCGTCCTTGATTTCCTGGCGCTCGTAGAATCGCAGGCCACCGTATACACGGTAGGCAATGCCTGACTGTAACAAATACTCTTCAAACACACGCGACTGTGCATTGGAACGATACAGAATAGCCATGTCACTGCGTGCCTGTCCCTGTTCCACCTGTGCCTGGATGTGCTCGATGACAAAACGCGCTTCATCCCGCTCATTGATCGCGGTGTACAACTGGATGAGGTCGCCATCTTCACCAGCGGTCCACAGGTTCTTGCCGAAACGACCCTCGTTATGGGAAATCAGCGCGTTGGCGGCCTTGAGAATGGAGCCGGTGGAGCGGTAGTTCTGTTCCAGACGCAAGGTCCGGGAACCGGGAAAGTCTTTCTCGAAACGTTGCAGATTTTCAACTTTTGCACCACGCCAGCCATAAATCGACTGGTCGTCGTCACCGACGATGGTGATATTACCCTGCTTGCCCGCCAGCACGCGTAGCCAGGCGTACTGGATGGTATTGGTGTCCTGAAACTCATCGACCAGGATATGCTGAAAGCGCTGCTGGTAGTGTTGCAGCAGGTGTGGCTGTTTCAACCACAGTTCGTGTGCACGTAACAACAGCTCGGCAAAATCCACCAGCCCGGAACGCTGGCACAGGTCTTCGTATGCCTGGTAGATCGCAACCTGCTGACGTTGATGCGGGTCGCCCTTGTGCTCGATGTGCTGTGGCCGAATACCTTCATCCTTGCGGGCATTGATGTACCACTGCGACTGACGGGGTGGCCACTGGGTTTCATCCAGGTCCAGCGCCTTCAGTATCCGCCGCACAATACGGTACTGGTCATCAGAATCCAGCACCTGGAAGGTCTGTGGTAGACCTGCATCCTGCCAGTGCGCACGTAATAGCCGGTGCGCCAGCCCGTGGAATGTCCCGACCCACATACCGCGCGTTGATATGTTGATCAATTTTTCGATACGGGTACGCATCTCGGCGGCGGCTTTGTTGGTAAAAGTCACTGCCAGGATGCCGTAGGGCGAAAGGCCCTCCACTTGCACCAGCCAGGCGATGCGGTGCACCAGTACACGGGTCTTGCCGCTGCCCGCGCCAGCCAGCACCAGTAACGGATCAGGCGCTGCCGTAACGGCCTCGCGCTGGGCGTCGTTGAGAGAATCTATAATATAGGAAACATCCACCGAACCATTCTAGCAAAGCTGCCGCCACCTACAACCACCG
>CAZVBD010000074.1:0-11782 GCA_964625255.1 uncultured Thiohalobacter sp.
AGTCTGTATGCGCAAATTTCCGACCTGTTCAAGCTGCGCATTGGCTTTGTCATGATGCTCACGGCCATCGTGGCGATGGTGGCGACGCCAGGCCCTGAACTAACCCTCTGGGAGACCACAATCCTGGCATTGGCCGTACTGGGTGCTGCGGCCAGTGCAGGGGCTTTTAATCAATACTACGAAACTGATCTTGATGCGCGCATGAAACGCACAAGGAACCGCCCCTTCGTAACCGGTGCATTTCACAAAAGCCCTGCCTGGTTATTGTTAATCCTGGGCTTATTGGCCATCAGTGTCGCAACCTCCAGCTACGTCCTGAATACAGCAGCTGCACTGTATATTTTCCTGGGCGCTTTCTTTTATGCCATTGTTTACACCGTATGGCTAAAGCGACGCACCTGGATGAATATCGTTATCGGTGGTGCTTCCGGCGGCTTTGCCGTACTGGCAGGGGCAGCTGCCGTTGATCCCACCCTGGGTCCTGTGCCGATATTGCTTGCGCTGGTACTGTTCTTCTGGACTCCTTCACACTTCTGGAGCCTCGCTATCGCACAACGCAAGGAATATGCGAATGCGGGTGTACCGATGCTGCCCGTTGTAGCAGGTGATCGGGTAGCCGCAAAAGCGGTATTGGCCAATACACTGATTCTTGTTTCTTTTTCTGTCCTTCCATTCTTTTACGGGCTGGGCTGGGTGTACCTGATCGGCGCCATATCGGGTGGCGGATATTTTATTTACCGTAATTTACTGATGGTACGTGACCCTTCTCCCAAAATGGCGATGGGCAGTTTCTTTGCTTCTTTCCTGCAATTGAGCCTGCTCCTGGCGGGTACCGTACTGGACGTTTATCTCGGCACCTGATGCTGCAGAGGCGCCAACTCGATGGATTGTAAACTTTGCGGTTTACCAACCCCGGCAAGACCGCCCACAGACAACGGTCATGCCTTTTGTTGCAATGGCTGCAGAGCGGTGTACCGGTGCTTCGGGGAGAATGCGATCGTGGCTGGTGCGACGGAAGCGGCTACCACACCCCTTTCACCGGTAGAAGGGAGTGAAGCATTCCTCATGATTGATGGCATGCATTGCTCCTCCTGTGAAATCCTGATCGAACGAATGGCGAAAAAAGTCAGCGGTATTCTTTCAGTCGCCTCAAGCTATGCAACCTCAACAGTAAAAGTCGTTTACGATCCCGAGCGTATTGAAGAAGCCGAGTTGCCGAAGGCCTTGAGCCTGACCGGGTATCGTGCCCGGCTTCGTACAGACAATGCACCGGAATATGATAACCGGCAAGCTTTGCTCCGGCTTTTCGTCGGGGTAAGTCTCGCGTTCCTGGTGATGATGCTTTACCTGGCCTTTTTTTACCCGACCAATCTCGGCCTGGTCAAACCGGAAGATCTCGAACCGGTTAGCTGGCTTGCCTATTACGCCGCCCCCAGGGCCATGCTGGTACTGACCACCATACTCATTTTCTATGTCGGCGCACCGATCCTTCGCGGCGCATGGGTCGGCCTGCGCGTTCGGTCACTGAACATGGACAATCTCCTGGCAATCGCCATCCTGGCGACCTATAGCTACAGCATTGGCCAGCTTGTCATCGGGTCACTTGATCTGTACTTCGACGTAGCATCTGTCATCGTGGCAGTCGTTACCACCGGCCGCTATTTCGAGCAGAATGAGAAGATACGTGCCACCCGTGAACTGACGAATATCATAGAGGCATGGACACCCACGGCACGCGTCAGAATTAATGGGGAACTTCACGATAAAACTATCGATGAACTTGAACCTGGAGATCACCTTGTGATCCAGGAAGGAGAACCGGTACCCGTAGACGGAACCGTTATCAGCGGACAGGCAGCCATCAACGAATCGCTCATGACAGGAGAGCCCTTCCCGGTGACGCGTGGTCCGGGCGGGAAAGTACTCGGCGGCACCGTGGTTGTTGAAGGTACACTTGAAATCGAAGTAGGGTCCACCGTTGAAAGCCAGATTGACAACCTTGCACGGATTCTCTGGAACGTCCAGAGTTCTGCTGCCGGGGTTCAGGGTATGGCTGACCGGATTGCACGGGTATTCGTACCGGTGGTGCTTGTTCTGGCGGTCGTTGTAACAGTCTGGACATTCCTGGGTGGAAGTCAGCCGGGGGCTGCGTTACTAGCCGGTCTGGCGACATTAATTGTGTCCTGTCCCTGTACTTTTGGATTGGCTATACCGCTAACAACTGCGGTGGCTGTCAGTACGGCTTTACGTCACGGTATATTTATCACCAGCGCCGGCACGTTTACAAAAGCGCCACATATCAACATCGTTGCCATTGATAAAACAGGAACCTTGTCCAGGGGTGAAATGACAGTGGTTAAAGTACACGGGCCACACGAAGTTGCGGCATTTGCGGCGGCGGTTGAATGTCTTTCCTCCCATCCCATTGCAGAAGCCATTGCCCGCCTGGACTCGCAACAGGCCGCTACCGATCTTGATATCCACCCCGGGAAAGGCGCGGTGGCCACCGTCGGTAATCGACGGGTAGCCGTTGGCAGCAGGTCATTATTTGCAATGCTGGGGTGGGAGATTCCCGATCAGCTCACGACTTCAGCAACTGCCACTCTACCCGAAGATGGTGTGGTTTCTTATGTCGGCTGGGATGGCTGTACTCACGGTGCCATCATCACCCGGGATCAACAACGCCCCGGATGGGAACACGTCGTCGACCGACTTCGTGAAAAGTACCGCGTTGTGTTGTTGACCGGTGCTGAACATCCCTGTGGTTACGAAGACCGGGTCGATGAAGTCTTTGCCGGGGTTCCGCCCGGGGCAAAGGCAGCCGTTATTCGGCAACTGAAGACTGAAGGCACGGTGGTCATGATCGGCGATGGAAGCAATGATGCACCCTCCCTCGCCGCCGCAGACCTGGGGATTGCCTTTGGCTCCCCCACAGCCCTGGCAGCTGATGCGGCAGATGTGGTCATTCCGGGAGAACGGCTGGAACGGATTTTTGATGCCTTCGAGTTGATCAATATCACTCGACGTCGGGTTCGGCAAAACATTGGGTGGGCGTTATTATATAATGCCATTGCGATTCCGCTGGCGATAACAGGGTTCCTCAACCCCCTGTTTGCCGCCCTGGCGATGTCCGCCAGCAGCCTCCTGGTGGTATGGAATTCCTCCCGCCCGATTGGCAGTGCTGACTGGATAAGCCCCCCCATCGAGATACCCCGAACAAGACACCAGATCTTGTCGAGGCTGCGTTCATCGACCTAGTTTATTTCTATCGTGACATCGACCGGGTTACGAATAATATCCAGCACCGGTGACGTTTTTTGAACATATTCAGATAACTCCGCCAGTTTTTCACTGGACGCATCGGACTTGATGCTGCACGTCACCTTTATGTTTTCATAACCGGGCCGTACCGTCTCGGACAGACCGAGAAAACCCTCCAGGTTAATATTACCTTCCAGATTGAGGGTTAACGATTCAACAGTAATATCCTGAGCGGCGGCGTTGTAAACAAGTCCTACACACAGGCAGGAGGCCAGGGCGTGCAACACCATTTCAACGGCATTTGCTCCATGATCTTCTCCCAGCAAAACAGCCGGTTCATCACCTTCTATCACAAATGCCTTTTCACGAGAGGTGTCTTCTGCCTTGACCCCGAAGAAATCCTTGATTTCAGTCTGGCAATGCCCGCCATTGATCCATTGGGTTTCCGATCTGAATTGAAACGCTGCAATACCCGGGTCACTCTGAATCGCCTCGATTGTGCCAATTAACTGGTCAATATTAACGCCATTTTTAATTTTCGTTGCTTCGTTCATAACAGACATCTCCTCTGGTTAGAAATCACCTCGGCTACACAAATGCACTGACCATGCCAAACCTGACTGGTAGCCGGTATCAGTTTGAAAGAGGAGCATGTTAAATCTCCGACAGGTGAACCGGAGCAATTTGGTACACACAGTGTTTCAAATTGGAACACATTGAACAGAACAGCCTCACCCTCTCTCAGGGTCAAACCCCGAGAATGTAATCCCGGACAACTGTGCCAGCCTGGCATCAAACGTCGCAAGGTCATCATAACTGAATTCAGCAAGGTGTGAATGCCCACACGCCCTGGCCATGACTTTCATCAAGCTGGTGGACGCATCAAAAAAGTTAGCCAGCCTTTGTGCCGAGCCATCCACGTCCAGCCTTTGCCGCAATTCAGGTTTTTGTGTCGCAATACCGGCCGGGCAATTGTTGGTATTGCATATTCTTGCGGCGATACAACCAATCGATTGCATGGCGCTGTTTGCCACCGCGATACCATCCGCCCCGAGAGCCATCGCTTTAATGAAATCACTGGGAACACGTAATCCACCGGTGATAATCAATGTTACCTTGCCACTGACACCTCGTTTGTCGAGGTAATGCCTGGCACGCGCCAAAGCGGGAATAGTGGGTACACTGATGTTATCCCGAAACAACAGGGGCGCAGCCCCGGTGCCACCACCCCGGCCATCCAGGATGATGTAATCGGCACTCGCCTGCAGGGCAAACTCAATATCGCGTTCAATATGATTGGCACTGAGTTTGAAACCCACCGGAATACCACCTGTGATGTCACGTACCCGATCGGCAAATTTACGGAAATCGGCGGGTGTGTCGAGGTCAGCAAACGTGGGCGGTGAAATAGCGGGTTCACCCTCAGTGATACCACGGACTTCAGCGATCCTGCCGATATTCTTCGCCGCCGGCAGATGCCCACCGGTTCCCGTCTTGGCACCCTGCCCACCTTTAAAATGAAAGGCCTGTACTTTTTCCAGCACGGCCTCGCTATACCCGAACATTGCACTGGCCAGCTCGTAGAAAAAACGACTGTTCGCTGCCTGTTCTTCCGGCAGCATGCCACCCTCCCCCGAGCAAATACCGGTACCTGCCAATTCTGCACCCTTCGCCAGGGCAACTTTCGCCTCTTCCGACAAAGAACCAAAACTCATATCTGAAACGAATAATGGAATCTTCAGTCGCAGCGGTTTTTTTGCGTCAGGACCAATCACCAACTCCGTCATCACCGCTGCATCATCCATCAGTGGCTTTTTGTACAACTGGGCAACCATCACTTGAATATCATCCCAGTTCGGTAATTGATTGCGTGGAACACCCATCGCACCCATCGGGCCGTGATGCCCGAACTCCGACAACCCGTTGCGGGCCAGCTGATGGATAAACTCCACCGTCGGCTCTTCCTCCGTCGGGTGTACTTTCGGTATCGGGCTTTCATCCGGCGCGATACCCGGGCCTTCCTTGCCAACCTGGTCATCCGAAAACTGCGAATGTGTCCCGTCACAGAAAGGCGTGGTACGTGTATGTTTACAGGCGCACAAATAAGCTTCCTGGGTTTCTTCGGAGACAATAACCCGTGGTGTAAATGATGTACCAACGTGTGAGCCATCGCAAAAGGGCTGGCTTTTTGACAGGCCGCAGGTGCAAAAGTGGTACTCCTGTCCTTTGGACAGGTTGACCTTTACGGGTTTGTTATCGGCTATGACGGGGTTCTTCATCAGGGTTCCCTCCTTAATTATTGACGACTTATATCACTATCCTGGCTCGAACAGCCAGGCAGCAGCGCACAGGTTCCGGGGTCAGAGGATTCACCACATCCTGCGAATTTTTGATTTCTCTCTGTCAATTTTTTTCCCGACCAGGTTTTCCCATAAATGAATGCCCGCTATTTTTTCAACCCAGGTTGTCGGCACTCGAAAGGCGTCGAGTGATTGATCAGACCCTTTGTTGGGTAATACAAACGACCACATATTCAGCGCCCCTTTATTATTCTCTGTTAAAACAGATTTGAAATAGGCATGGGGCACCGGAATGGTCACCTCATTGTCATCATCAGCACCTATAGATTTGACCGGCTTGTCAAAAAAGAAGATCGGCCCGCAAATCACATACGTCTCCAGAATCCTGGGTTTTGCATTCAGCCTTCGGACTTCGGCTTCCAGTTCACCCCATATTTGTCTATTGAATTGAGGTTTCTGTGGCGACATATTGGACAAGAGAAACGTTTCGCTGTTTTGCAGTTCTGTTTCTCTTTGGTTGGCGCTTGCGATCAGGTGCCCACGGTCATAACCCGAGCCGGCATAATCAACAAGATCGGCCCTGAACGCTTCTGGAATCCGGTAATCCGGTCGAAAATTATCCGAGCGCTCCAGGCCAGGGTTTTCAGGGTCTACGATTTCCAGCGCCCACTTTGCCTGGCGGAAATAATAGGAATAACCCAGGACATAATGCCGGTTAAATACAACCTGGTCTGCCGCAGGCATTCCGTACCTGACTTCGCGTCTTGAATCCGGTATCTCCATTTGCTTACTCCTTGCATGCGTGTAACCGTCTGTTTATGGCATAGCTCACATTAGTAACGCCAGAATGGTGGGAAATACAAGTGAATATCCCAACCCCACCACCGCACAGGCAGCAATCACCGTCACTACCCCCATCTTGTAGCGGAACAGGGCTACAAACGCCGCCGCACCGATCAACGCGGAGAACCACTCAAACCTGCCGTCGAAGCCCTGTGGCCACAACACATGATAGGCAAAGAACGCTGCCAGGTTGAGGACCACCCCTACCACGGCAGCGGTGATACCGGTCAATGGCGCAGTAAACTTCACATCACCGCGCGTGGCCTCGACCGCCGGCGCACCGATCAGGATAAACAGAAACGAGGGCAGAAAGGTAAACAAGGTGGCAACACTGGCGCCGGCCGCACCCGCCAGTGGCAACAGGTCCGGGCCAAAAATCTCACGGGTCCAGCCGCCAACATAACCCACGAACGCCACCACCATAATCAGCGGCCCGGGGGTGGTCTCGCCCAGCGCCAGACCGTCGATCATCTGCGTGCCGGTCAACCACTGGTAATGATCGACACCACCCTGATAAACATAGGGCAACACCGCATAGGCGCCACCAAACGTCACCAGTGCTGCCTTGGTAAAGAACCAGCCCATCTGTGTGAGTGTGCCATCCCAACCCCAGCTCGCTGCCAACATCGCCAGCACAACCGTGCCAATCAACAGCCCGACCAGCCCGATCACAATGCAGCGGCTCCATTTGAAACGGGCGTGCGCCGGTACCGGGGTATCGTTATCGATAATCGCGGGGCCGTAGGAGTTCTTGTCATCACCATGGTGCCCGCCCGTTCTGAACTTGTCCGGTGCGACCTGTGAACCGACATAACCGATCAGACCGGCCATCAACACGATATACGGGAAAGGCACATCAAAAACAAAAATTGCGATAAACGCCAGTACCGCCAGTGCACGCAGTACATTGTTCTTCAACGCCCGTGAGCCAATGCGGTAGGCCGCAAATACGACAATGGCTGTCACTGCCGGTTTGATGCCATACAGAACCCCCTCCACCGCCGGCACATCACCAAACGCCAGATAGATCCACGTTAACCCCATGAGGATAAACAACGACGGTAAGACAAACAGCACACCGGCGACAATGCCGCCCCACACCCCGTGCATCAACCAACCGATATAAGTCGCCAGTTGCTGCGCCTCCGGACCCGGCAGCACCATGGTGTAATTCAGCGCATGCAAAAAACGGTGCTCGGAAATCCAGCGCCGTTTCTCGACCAGCTCCTGGTGCATCATACTGATCTGGCCCGCAGGGCCACCGAAGCTGATGAAACCGAGTTTCAGCCAGTAGAGGAAGGCTTCTGCAAAAGAAACGGGGGGTGGTTGTTTTGTTATGTCTAAGGTATTGGCTGACACCTGTTTGGGCACCTTTATCATTATTTACCGGGTTAACGTTGCCTTGCGTGCACAACTACTTCTGGCACAACACCGACACGGTTGAATCCACTCTAACTGATTGGCTGAAACTCAGTCGGTTCCTGTTCGGCCATATGTTCATAAGTTTGCCAGCGCAGATCCAGTGATTCCTGGGCAAGCTCCATCAAATATGCCGCTCTTTCAGGATTATTCTTCTGCAGAATTTTATAACGCTGCTCATTATAGGCGAACTCTTCCAGTTTGATGGTGGGCCGCGTGGAGTCGAGAATAAAAGGCTTTTTACCTTTTTTGCGTAACGCCGGATTGTAACGCAGCAGTGGCCAGTAGCCGGAGTCTACGGCTTTTTCCGTTTGCGATAATCCATCGCGCAGATCGATGCCATGTGCAATGCATGGGCTGTAGGCGAGGATGATGGAAGGGCCGTGATAGGCCTCTGCCTCGCGCATGGCCTGCAAGGTTTGCTGCGCATTTGCGCCCATGGCTATTCGGGCAACATAAACATTACCGTAGGAAATAGCCTGTAGCGCCAGATCTTTCTTGGGCACAGCTTTACCTGCGGCGGCGAACTTGGCAGTTGCTGCGATGGGGGTGGATTTGGAGGCCTGGCCACCGGTGTTGGAGTAGACCTCGGTGTCGAGTACCAGGACGTTAATATTACGGCCGGAGGCAAGTGCATGATCCAGACCTGATGAGCCAATGTCGTAGGCCCAGCCGTCTCCGCCTACCAGCCAGACGCTGCGGCGAATCAGATGGTCGGCAACAGTTAACAGGGATTTGGCGCGTGGCTCGTCGATTTCCCTGAGACGCCGCTTGAGCTCGTTTACGCGTTCGCGCTGGCTGTTCATTTCGCTGCCGATCTGCTGGTCGGTTTTCAGTAACGAGTCGATAAACACCTGATCGAAGTGGTCGCCCATTTCGCTGAGTATTTGCTTGGCCATGGCCATCTGCTGATCGGCGGAAATACGCATCCCCAGCCCAAATTCCGCGTTGTCCTCGAACAGTGAATTGGACCACGCCGGACCCCGGCCTTCTTTATTTATGCTCCAGGGTGTGGCGGGCAGGTTGCCACCGTAAATAGATGAGCACCCCGTGGCATTGGCTACCAGCAGGCGTGGGCCGAACAGCTGGGTCAACAGGCGCACATAGGGGGTTTCACCACAACCGGAACAGGCTCCGGAAAACTCGAATAATGGTTCAAGGAATTGCGCGCCACGTACCGAGGCGAAATTCACCGTGGCACGCAAATTAACAGGAATGGTTTCGAAAAAGGTCAGGTTATTTTTACCGGCTTCAAAGGCAGGATCTTTGTCTTTCTCGACCATGTTAATGGCCTTGCGCGATTTGTCCTGCGGGTCGAAAGCTGGACAGGCTTCAACACAGAGACCACAACCGGTGCAGTCTTCCACGTAAATCTGCAGGGTGTAACGGGCATCGGGGAAACCCCGTGCCGATACCGGTGCCGATTCGAAGGTCGCAGGGGCATTGTGCAACAGGCCCTCGTCATAGAAACGGGCACGAATCACACTGTGCGGGCAGACAAAGCTGCAATTGCCACACTGAATACAGACTTCCGGTTCCCACTTTGGAATGAAGTCCGCAATATTGCGCTTCTCCCAGCGTGCGGTGCCGCTGGGGTAGGTGCCATCCACCGGAATACTGGAAACCGGCAGCTCATCTCCGTGACCCATTAACATGGGTACGGTGACCTCTTTGACAAAAGCCGGGGCCAGGTCGGAAACCGCAGGCAGCATGTCTCTGGTAGAGCTGACCCTGTTCGGTACTTTAACCTTGTGCAGGTGGTCCAGTGAAGCATCAACTGCCTTGAAGTTGAGCTGGACGATATCAGCACCTTTGCGCATGTAGGTTTTCTCTATCGCCGCCTTGATCTTCTCAATAGCTTCATCCCGTGGCAAGACACCTGACAGGGCGAAAAAGCAGGTTTGCATAATGGTATTGATACGCCTTCCCATGCCCGTATCACGGGCGACGGTGGTGGCATCAATGACATAAAAGTCGAGGTTTTTATCGATGATCTGTTGCTGTACGGGACGCGGTAATTCATCCCATACTTTGTCGGCAGCAACCGGGCTATTGAGCAGGAATACGGCGTTGTCCGCTGCATTGTTGAGCATTTCCACCTGGTCGATAAAATTCGGTTTATGGCAGGCGATAAAATTGGTGGAGGTAATGAGATACGGTGCCTTGATCGGGTCGGGGCCAAAACGCAGGTGCGAGGTGGTTTGTGATCCGGCTTTCTTCGAGTCATAAACGAAGTAGCCCTGACAATAGAGGTCAGTACCGTCACCAATAATCTTGATGGAGTTTTTGTTGGCCGAGACCGTGCCATCTGAGCCGAGACCGAAGAACATGGCACGGGTGACGTTGCCCGGCTCAATGTCGAAGTCCCTGTCATAATCGATGCTGGTGTGGGTGACATCGTCATTAATGCCTACGGTGAAGTGATTTTTGGGCTGTGCTGCGGCCAGGTTGTCAAATACACCCTTTGCCATGGCCGGGGTAAATTCCTTGGAGGAGAGACCATAGCGCCCGCCAATTATTTTGGGCAGGCGCTCCAGTTTGTCGTTGTTACAGGCCTCGGCGAGTGCGGTTACCACATCCTGATAGAGTGGCTCGCCTGCGCTACCGGGTTCTTTAGTGCGATCCAGGACGGCAACTTTTTTACAGCTTGCCGGCAATGCAGAAACCATATGCTCGCTACTGAACGGACGAAACAGCCGAACACTTACCAGCCCCAGCTTGCGACCTTCTGCATTTAATTTATCGATGGTTTCTTCAACCACCTGGGCACCGGAGCCCATCATCACGATGATATCTTCCGCATCCTCGGCGCCATAATATTCAAATAATTTGTACTGGCGACCGGTGAGGGTTGCCAGCTTGTCCATGGTGTCCTGGATGATCCCGGGTATCGCGTTGTAATACGGGTTGGAGCTTTCGCGCCCCTGAAAGTAGACATCCGGGTTCTGTGCCGTACCGCGAATAAAAGGGTTGTCCGGATTCAGGGCCCGGTCACGGTGCGCAAAGACCAGCTCTTCATCGATCATCTCGCGAATCTGCTCATCTGAAACAAGCCGGATTTTGTTGATTTCGTGGGAGGTGCGAAAACCATCGAAGAAGTTGATGAAGGGGACACGGGCTTTAAGTGTGGCGGCATGACAAATCAATGCGGCGTCATGGGCCTCCTGCACGGAATTCGATGCGAGCATGGCAAAACCGGTCATGCGTGCGGCCATGACATCCTGGTGATCGCCGAAAATTGACAGGGCCTGGGCTGCAATGGAACGCGCGGCCACGTGGAAAACGCAGGCGGTTAACTCACCGGCAATTTTGTACATGTTGGGCAGCATTAACAGCAAGCCCTGAGACGAAGTGAAGGTGGTGGTCAGTGCGCCGGTTTGCAGCGCACCATGCGCCGTGCCGGCGGCCCCGCCTTCACTCTGCATTTCGATGACCTGGGGCACCTGGCCCCAGATATTTTTCAGGCCCTGGGTGGACCACACATCGGCAAGTTCCGACATGTCCGATGAGGGGGTGATGGGAAAAATTGAACAGATATCGGTGACACGGTAGGCGATATGTGCCACGGCATAACCACCATCAACAGTAACCTGTTGTTGTTTATTCTGGTCACTCATAACCTTATCTCTTGTTTTCCGGTGCATGGCCGGTGACATTTGCAGCAGAAGACTCCGGGATCATTTCGATGGCGTAGCAAGGGCATTGCTCCTGACAGACACCGCAACCGGTGCACAGATCATAGTCATAGCGATATTTTTTGCCGGGGCCTAACTTGATAATGGCCCCTTCGGGGCAGGACCCATAACAACCGTCGCACTCGAAACAGTTGCCACAGGAGAGGCAACGTTTAGCCTCATAGAGTGCATCCTTCTCGGTAATGCCCTGTAAAATCTCCTCGAAGCCACCAATGCGTTGTGCCATTGGCAGGTGTTCCTGCCGGGTCATGGGTGCGCTGGTGC
>CAZVBD010000075.1:0-3076 GCA_964625255.1 uncultured Thiohalobacter sp.
CTATGCCTTTCACAGCGACGCGTTACCGCCGGCCGGTGCGAACCGCGGGCGTTTTACTGATGCACAGGTCGACAAGCTGATTGACGCTGCCATGCAGCAAACAAATCCACAGCAACAGGCTGAGCTTTACCAACAGTTACAACGACGCTTGCTGGAGCAACTGCCGTATGTCCCGTTGTGGTTTGAAAGCCAGTACTTCGTGGCCCGTGATGAAATTACAGGCTATCGTCTGGCTGCAGACGGTAACTTCGATGCACTTGAACAGGTTGTCAAACAGCCCTGATGCATTGCTATAATGCCCCGGAATCAACACAAGGGCAGGATGCCAGCGGTTTATGTCGAGCACACATCAGATACCAGCTTCCCGGATTGAGATCAGCCTGAAAGACCAGCGGCTCGATATGATTCGTCAGCATGCACAGATCAGCAGCTGGCCTGTGTCGACTGCACGAAACGGCGCCGGTGAACAGTCAGGCAGTGAACAGACACCCCGTGGCTGGCACCGTATCCGCGCCATGATCGGGGCCGAATGTCCACCCGGGGCTGTATTCGTCGGTCGACGTCCGACCGGTGAAATATGGACTGCTGAACTGGGAAAGGCACATCCTGAACGGGACTGGATCCTCACCCGCATCCTTTGGCTGACGGGAACTGAACCGGGCCTGAACCGGGGCGGCGAGACAGATACCCTGCGTCGCTTCATCTATATCCACGGCTGCCCGGACAGCGAGCCTGTGGGTGAACCCGTGTCTCACGGTTGTATTCGTATGCGTAATACTGATGTGATTGCCCTGTTTGATGCGGTAATCCCCGGATTGCCTGTCCTCATAAAAGACTGATCCCTTCTGGTTCGTATGGTATGATAGCGTCATAAAACCGACGTTGGGGGAGCGGGCCTGAGGGTCTGTACCGGTGACATGACTCGATTTGTTTCCATTACCAGTGGCAAGGGTGGTGTTGGCAAGACCAGCATCGCTGTTAACCTTGCCATGCAACTGGCGCAGCGCGGCAAGCGCGTGTGTCTGCTTGACGCTGACTGGGGACTGGCCAACGTCAATATCATGCTCAGGCTGCAGCCGCAGTATACCCTTGAAGATATTATTACCTCCGGCCTGTCACTCGACGAAGTGCTGCTCCGTAATATTCAGGGAGTGGATATCATCCCCGGCAGTTCCGGATCGGAACGCATGACACAGTTGACGCCCGATCAGCTCGATCATCTGGCGAGCGCCATGCAGGATCTGCAAAGCTACGATTTTGTCCTCATCGACTCGTCTTCGGGTATCGCACGCAACGTGCTGGCGCTGTCGCTGGCCAGCCCGGAAGTGTTAATGGTGATAACGCCCGAACCCACCTCCATGACCGATGCCTATGCGATGATGAAACTGCTGCATGCAGAACAGCACCAGGGACGCATACAAGTTATTGTAAATCATTCGAGAAATCATTCAGTTGGAAGACACACCTACGACAAGTTCAGAGAAGTTGTCGATTTCTACCTGAAGCTCAGATTGCCACTGCTCGGGCTGGTTCAGGATGATGCGCTGATGCAGAAGGCGGTGCTCAAACAGCAGGCTTTGAGCCGCTACAGCCCGGAATCGCCGGCGGCCCGTGATATCGGATCACTGGCCGGACAGTTGCTGCTTGAGTCAGACAGTGTGGAATGTATCGATACGGATGCCTTCTGGCAGCGTTACCGTACCGCAGTCGGTATCGAGCCGCAGACACAGTCCATGGAACAACAACACGATGCGGTCGAAACGCCTGTCGCAGAAGAACCGGAACGCGCGGAACTTGAAGAACAGATCGAGACACTCACTGCACAGGTTGATGCATTAATCACCGAAGTCACGCAACTCAGGCAGGCAAATGACGAGTCATCCGTCGAGTCTGTGGTGCCACTGGATCGCGGACGGCGTCGATTGCGTTCCTGTTGCCCCGAGCGCTGGATTGCGGAGCTGGCTTCAGACTATGAAATTGTTACGACGGCTGGAAGCAGTTTCCCGGTCTACGAGCTGGATCGTCCCGATGGCAAGGCTATCCATTTTGCCTGCCACAGTCTCGATGATGCCTACGAAAATCCGGGGTCGCAGTCCTCTTCGTCCTGATGCCGGCGTATTTAACCTACCGCTTGCTGAACGCGCTCTGGGTGTTGTTCGGTGTTACCACGCTGGTCTTTTTTCTTATTCACTGGGTACCGGGTGACCCGGTTGCCGTCATGCTCGGCGAATCGGCATCGACCGCCGATACCGAGGCACTGCGGCATGCGCTGGGACTGGACCGACCGTTGTTCGAGCAGTGGAGCAGTTTTCTGACCGGCGTCCTGTCGCTGGATCTCGGCACTTCACTCTACTACCACGAGCCGGTGTTCAAACTGCTGACCGAACGACTGGGCGCAACCCTGGTGCTTTCAGCGCTGGCCTTTCTGGTGGCGCTGGTGGTGGCCTTACCGCTCGGCCTGCTGGCAGCGGCCCGCAAGGGCAGTGTGTGGGACAGCACCGCCATGGGCTTTTCGTTGCTGGGGGTATCCATCCCCAACTTCTGGCTGGGACCGTTACTGGTGATGGTGTTCTCACTGGCGCTCGGCTGGTTTCCGGTGAGCGGGCGGGAGGGTGTGTTGTCAGTGGTGCTGCCCGCCATCACGCTGGGGACCGGCCTGGCAGCGGTGTTGTCACGCATGGTGCGCAGCAGCCTGCTGGAAGTGCTGAGTGAAGACTATATTCGCACCGCGCGCGCCAAGGGGCTGGCATCACGGCAGGTGCTGGTGCGGCACGCCCTGCGTAACGCCTGGCTGCCGGTGCTGACCCTGCTGGGGATGCAACTGGGTGCCTTGCTCGGTGGTGCAGTGATAACGGAGATGGTGTTCAACTGGCCGGGTATCGGCGCCTTGCTGATCGAATCCATCCAGCGCCGTGACTATCCCGTGGTGCAGGGGTGTGTACTGTTAATCAGTCTGATGTACGTGCTGGTTAACCTGGTCACCGATTTACTCTACGTGAAAGCCGATCCGCGTATTCGCCTGGGGCAGGTGCAATGATGCTTTCTGTTTAATAACCCCTGGACTTTATGGTAAATC
>CAZVBD010000075.1:3176-11633 GCA_964625255.1 uncultured Thiohalobacter sp.
GGGGCAGGTGCAATGATGCTTTCTGTTTAATAACCCCTGGACTTTATGGTAAATCACTTTTATTCTTTCTATTCATTATCTATTTAGACTGTCGTATCGAATAACAGGATATGTCGTCATTTATGGCTGCATCAAGCGCACAACTCATGCAAGTGCTCGAACGCCGCGGAATCGCCCATTCATCTGATATACAAGGTGATTTGCGCGTAAGCCAGGCGACAGTTTCACGCCTGTTGAAGGCGGCAGGAAGACGGGTCTACCGGCTCGGCAAAGGCCGGAGTACCCGCTATTCGCTCCTTCATTCTCTATTCACCATCCAGCCGCTTTACCGCATTGACCTGGCCGGGGTGCCAGAACAGTTGGCGGAGGTAGCGCCCCTGATCCAGGAACGATACGCCGTACAGGCCCGGCGTTCACAGACCTGGCTGACCGGTCTTGACGGTACCGGTCTGTTCGACGGCTTGCCTTATTTTCTTGATGATATGCGCCCGCAAGGGTTTCTTGGACGACAAATCGCCCGGCAACTTGGCGGGCCTTATCCCGCTGATCCCAGGCAGTGGACCGCGAGCCGGATACTGACCTACCTGATGGAATACGGCGCTGATTTGCCTGGTGATCTGGTGGTGGGCCGCCAGGCACTGGCTGCAGCGACCCGGGTAGCGCAGGAAACCTCGGTTAATGAATATCCCGGACTTGCTGATCAGGTTTTGAGCGGTCTCGTGCCGGGTTCCTCGGCAGGGGGTGAACAACCAAAGTTTGCCGTTTTCGGTCATGCCGGCCATGTCCTGGTAAAGTTTTCCCCACGCGGAAAGGCGGCTGAGGCGACACGCTGGCGGGATATCCTGATTGCAGAGCATCACGCAGAGCAACTGTTGCGGGCATCCGGGCTGGATGCAGCCGAAACCCGCTTGTACGACCTTGATGGCCGGATGTTTCTGGAGGTTGTGCGCTTTGATCGCGTGGGTGCACTTGGCCGACGCCCCATGATCTCTCTCACCAGTATCGATGCTGAGTTTTCCGGTGAAGGCCACGACTGGCTGGCGACGCTTGAGCAACTGGTGCAGTCGAAGCGGGTGGACGACATTGATGTACAGACGGTCCGTCAGGCCCAGTTGTTCGGTCAGTGGATCGGCAATACGGATATGCACCTCGGCAATCTCAGTTTCCGGCCCGAGGCAGACGGGTTTCGCCTGTTACCACTCTACGATATGGCACCGATGTGCCTGGCGCCGGTTCGCGGGGAGCTTCCCCGTGATCTGACATTGACACCTCCCGTACGGGAGCCTGACAACGAAGCGGCGTGGTATCACACCGGGTCACTTGCCGTGGAGTACTGGCGCAGATTGACCGATGAACCGCGTCTCTCGGCAAGCTTCCGGTCGGTCGCGGATCAAACCCGTCAATGGACCGAGGCCAGGCTGGGCTGAATGATCCGCCACCTCGCCATACTGGTTCTGCTGTCCTGGGCACTGGTTGCACTGGGCGGGCACTGGTTGCCCCTGCACCCGGAACAGATTGCCCTGCCGGATATTCTCGAACCCCCCGACGGTAAACACTGGCTGGGCGCCGATGACCTGGGGCGTCCGGTGCTTGATCGTCTGCTGGTGGGGGCGGGTGTTTCATTCCGGGTTGCAGTGCTGGTGGTGGGTCTGTCGCTGGTGTCTGGTGTGTTGATCGGTAGTGTCGCCGCCTGGTACGGGGGGATGGCAGAGCGTTTGCTGGTACTGGTCATGGATGTGTTCATGGCCTTTCCCGGTATCCTGCTGGCGATTGCACTGGCCGGTCTGCTCGGACCGGGTATCGATAACCTGGTATTTGCACTGACGCTGGTGGGCTGGGTAGGTTATGCGCGCCTGGCACGTGCGCAGGTATTGTCGGTGAAACAACGTGAACATGTGCAGGCTGCGCAGGCGCTGGGAACCCGTTCTTCCCGTATTATACGGCGTCATTTATTGCCGCTGATCAGTGCGCCGCTGGTTGTGGAAGCGACCTTCGGTGTGGCCGCCGTGGTCATTGCTGAATCCGGTCTGTCGTTTCTGGGGCTTGGTGTGCAACCCCCGGATGCGTCCTGGGGCAGTATGATTCGTGATGGTGTGCGCTATATGCTGGTGGCCCCGCACCTGGTACTGGCACCGGGTATTGCACTGATGCTGGTAGTATTGAGTGTTAATCTTCTGGGTGATCAACTACGCGACTGGCTGGATGTGCGTTCCGGCCTGCGCGAACAGGGGGCAGCAAAATGAGTCTCGGACCGGTCATGCTCGATGTGCAGGGACTGGAACTGCAGGCGGAGGAACGTGAGGTCTTGCAGCACCCTGCTGTCGGGGGAGTGATCCTGTTCAGCCGCAATTATGAATCACCCGAACAGGTGGCAAAACTGGCAGCCGACATTCATGCGATTCGCCACCCCCCGTTATTAATTGCCGTCGATCAGGAAGGAGGGCGTGTACAGCGTTTTCGTGACGGATTCTTTCGCTTGCCGCCGGTCGGTGTATTTGCCAGATTGTACGACGATAATTCCGGGGCTGCGCTGGCACTGACACAGGAGGCGGGCTGGTTGATGGCCAGTGAAGTGCTGTCGGTGGGTGTTGACCTGAGTTTTGCACCGGTGCTGGATCTTGATCTTGGTATTTCCACTGTCATTGGCGACCGCGCGTTTCATCATGACCCGGAAGCCGTTAGCGAGCTGGCACTGGCCTACCAGCGCGGTATGCATGAGGCGGGCATGGCATCGGTAGGAAAACATTTCCCCGGTCACGGCGGGGTGGCGGTCGATTCACACCAGGGTTTACCGGAAGACACGCGGTCGCTGGTCGATCTGGAATTGCAGGATCTGGTCCCGTTTGTACGGCTGGCCCGTAATGGCATGAACAGCGTTATGGTGGCCCATGTCCTGTACCCGCAGGTCGATCATCAGCCCGCAGGCTTTTCGCATCGCTGGTTGACCGGCATACTGCGTGACGCCATGCAGTTCCAGGGTGTGATTTTCAGCGATGACCTGAGCATGGGCGGCGCTGAATGGGCAGGTGATTACCCGCAGCGCGCACAACTGGCGCTGGAAGCGGGCTGTGACATGGTGCTGGTTTGCAATCAGCCGCAACACGCTATTGAGGTGATCGAGTCATTAACACATTACAATGACCCGGCGGCACAACTCAGGCTGGCACGAATGCACGGCAGGCAGTTCCCGCAACGTGATGCATTGCTGAAAAGTCAACGCAGAAAACATGTAACAGAACGGCTGTCCCGCTGTGAAAATGAGGGCTGGCTGGATATGGACCTGGAGTAATAACGTGGAACAATTTATAAAAAACCTCGCCGACTGGACCGGCACCAACACGTGGATGGTGCAGGTTTTTGTTGTGGTATTTGCTGCCATGCTGACAGACCTTGTCAAACGACGACTGGTCAAGCGTTTACTCAAGCGCCTGAGTCATACAAGCAACCCATGGGATGATGCGCTGCTGCAGGCAGCAGCCCGGCCACTGACATTACTGATCTGGGTGGTTGGCATTACCTTCGCGGCAGACATCGTACGTGCAGAATCCAATGCGGCTATCTTCAACGCCATTGAGCCGATACGCCAGGTCGGTGTCATTATTGCCGGGTCCTGGTTTCTGGTGCGACTCACGGCCGGGTTCCAGGAAACGGTTATCGAACGCGGCCTGGCCAGCGGTGAACCCTATGACCGGACAACGGCTGACGCTATTGCCAAGCTGGTACGCCTGTCCGTCATCATCACCGCAGTACTGGTCATTCTGCAAACCCTGGGGTTCAGTGTCTCCGGTGTACTGGCTTTCGGCGGTATCGGTGGTATCGCCGTCGGTTTTGCCGCCAAGGATCTGCTGGCCAACTTTTTTGGCGGGTTGATGATCTACCTCGACCGGCCCTTTCTGATCGGTGACTGGATACGTTCACCTGACCGTGAAATCGAAGGTACCGTGGAGCACATCGGCTGGCGGTTAACGACCATCCGGTCTTTTTCCAAGCGCGCGATTTATGTCCCGAACTCCATGTTCGCCAGTATTTCCGTCGAAAACCCTTCGCGCATGACGCACCGGCGCATCTATGAAACCATCGGTCTGCGATACGATGATGCTGACAAGGTTGCCGATGTGCTCAAGGATATCGAAACCATGCTCCGTCAGCACCCGGAGATCGATGACACACAGACGCTGATGGTGAACCTCGTCGCCTTCGCGCCTTCTTCGATGGACTTTTTTGTCTACACCTTTACGCACACGACCAACTGGGTGAAGTTTCAGGCCATCAAACAGGATGTGTTGCTGAAGATTGAAAAGATTATCCGTGAACACGGTGCCGAGATTGCCTTCCCGACATCCACCGTGCATGTGCCGGGCGGACTTAAACTGGAACCCCCGGTATCCGTCGAGACCTCACCATGACACTTGATGAGATAGAAATGGTACGACGCAATGCCGACCTGATTTTTGACAAGGGCGCCGTTGACGCGGCACTTGACCGCATGGCAAACGATATTGCCCAAACACTGGCCAACACCAACCCGGTGATGCTGTGCGTCATGAGTGGGGGCCTGGTACCGACGAGTGAATTATTCACCCGGCTGGATATCCCCGTTGAACTGGATTACCTGCATGCCACCCGCTACCAGGGGACGCAGGGCGGACAGGAGTTAAAGTGGATGGCACGCCCGGTACACGCCCTGAAGGGACGAACTGTACTGGTGGTCGATGATATTCTCGATGAGGGTATAACGCTGGCGGCAATTCTCGACTACTGCCGTGATCAGGGGGCGGCAGCGGTTTACAGCGCCGTGCTGGTGGAGAAACAACACAGTCGAAAAGCCCCCGGGCTGAAGGCGGATTTTATCGGTCTGGAAGTCGAGGACCGTTACGTGTTCGGCTGTGGCATGGATTACCACGGTTACTGGCGTAACCTGCCGGCGATCTACGCCGTTGCTGAAACAGTCTAAAGGGGCAGACGGGTGACAACACTGGGTATCATCGGCGGCACCGGGCTGACACGGCTTGAAGGTCTGACCCTCACGCGTAGCGAAAAGGTGAATACCCCGTACGGTAAACCTTCAGCGCCTCTGGTCTATGGTCAGATCAATGCCGTTGACATTGTTTTTCTCGCCCGTCATGGAGAGGATCATTCAATCCCGCCACACCGGGTCAACTATCGCGCCAACCTGTTTGCGTTACACGAGGCAGGTGTCGAAGACATAATCGCCGTCGCGGCCGTGGGCGGGGTTCGTGAAGACATGGCACCCGGTGTGATGGCCCTCCCTGACCAGATTATCGACTACACCTGGGGGCGGGAACAGACTTTCTTCGATGATGATCTCGATCAGGTTACCCATATTGATTTTTCCAACCCGTATTGTGAAACCTTGCGCAGTCGTCTGCTGGCCACAGCAAAGGCCTGCGGTGTTGTGGTGACGGACGGTGGGATCTATGGCGCCACCCAGGGGCCAAGGCTGGAAACTGCCGCAGAAATTGACCGCATGCAACGTGATGGTTGTACGCTGGTCGGCATGACCGGTATGCCGGAAGCCGCACTCGCCCGTGAACTGGGGCTTTGTTATGCGAGCTGTGCCGTGGTTGCCAATTGGGCAGCGGGGCGGGGTGAGGGTGAAATCAGTATGGCGGAAATTGAAGTGACACTGGATACAGCGATGGAACAGGTCAGAGCTTTGTTGTCCGGGTTTGCTGAATAAACGATATTCCTGTGATTGTGGTCGGGTGTGATTGCTCGTGTGATTGCTGGCGGGTTACACTTGCGCATGAACTGGGTTATAGCTGTTCGTGCAACTCATACCTTATGCCTGTGTGGAGTGGCTTGTTAGTGAGTCGAGAACCGTTAATCAGCGTATCAACATATTCAGCGTCAGAATAAATTGTATCCATTTGTATTATCAGGCATTGACAAGAATATGAGAGAAAGTCCATGGCAAAAATAGAAGGATTCAGGATAAAAAATTATCGCGTGTTGCAAGACGTGACACTCGGAAAACTATGGAACACGCAACGAGCCCAGCCATTGACTCCCATGACTGCTGTTATTGGAAAAAATGGGGTTGGAAAGAGTTCTCTGTTCGATGTTTTTGGTTTTCTTGCCGATTGTTTGAAGTTGGGCGTTGAAGAAGCTTGTGACGCCAGAGGGCGCGGAGGATTTGATCGTATTCGTTCTCAGGGAACAGATGGCCCGATTGAGTTTGAGGTTTACTACAAACAAGATGGTAATGCCCGACCGATTACTTATGAGCTTGCAATTGATGCAGATAAAACAGGTAGGCCCTACGTAAAACGGGAACGTCTTCACCAACGACGCAGAGGACAGAGTCACGGTTGGCCATTCTCTTTTCTTTTGTTAAATGAAGGTAAAGGAGTTGTATGGAAAGGCGACGTGCAGGGAATGCAAATTGATGAAGGTGAGACAGATTTTGACTTGCTTGGGTTGATGGAGGAAATTGAGGGGATACAAACAGAGGAAAGCCGTGAAACAGAGGTTGTTGAATTGCAGGACAAGCGCAAGCTTGGTATTGCAACCCTTGGTGCTCTTAAACAACACCCTCGAATATCGATCTTTCGACAATTCATCGAAGGATGGTATTTGAGTTATTTTACACCAGATGCTGCCCGTAGTTTGCCTCTTGCTGGCCCACAAAGACATTTGAATATTCATGGAGATAACATCGGCAACGTTGTTCAGTTTATGGAACGTGAGCACCCTAAACGCTTCCGGATCATTCTTGATCGTATTGCTAAAAAAATACCTGGAATTGACAGTATCTCTACTGAAGAGAGTTCTGATAAAAGGTTGCTTCTTCGTTTTAATGATAAAGGTTTCAATGATCCATTTTATGCTCAACAAATGTCTGATGGCACACTAAAAGTTTTTGCCTATTTGCTTTTATTGGAAGATCCAGCGCCACCGCCATTTATCTGTATTGAGGAGCCTGAAAATGGCCTTTATCACAAACTCCTTGAAACACTGGCCAATGAATTTCGTGCCCATGCCACCGGCAAAAAAGATGCACCACAAATCTTTATTACAACTCATCAACCCTATTTCGTTGATGCGCTCTCACCAGACGAGACATGGATTCTGGAAAAAGGCTCGGATGGCTTTTCACATATCCGTAGAGCCAGTGATGATGCGATCGTCAAAGCTATGGTGGATGAGGGATTACCACTTGGCGGACTTTGGTACAGTGATTATCTGGATGCGAGGTGAGCCGATGCACTTTGAAATACTTGTCGAAGATGCGTCAGGAAAGATTGTATTAGAATCTATTCTGAAAAAAATTCTTGGCACAAATGAGAAAAGGCATACTTATAAAATATTTCCTTACAAGGGTATTGGCCGTATCCCGAAAAATCTGAGAGGAAAGGTAGATCCACAGAAGCGAATTCTTCTGGATCGATTGCCCAAACTACTCAAGGGATATGGGAAAAGCCTTCAGAACTTTCCGGCTGCGGTGATCGTTGTCGTAGATCTGGATGATAAAAATTGTCTGGTATTTAAACAAGAAATGCTCGATATTTTGAATACTTGCAATCCACGACCGACAACATTGTTCAGAATTGCTATAGAGGAAGGTGAAGCGTGGTTATTGGGAGATCGCAACGCGGTAAAAGCTGCCTACCCAGGTGCGAAAGAGCAGATTTTGGGCTTGTATAAGCAAGACAGCATTTGTGGTACGTGGGAAAAACTTGCGGATGCTATTTATCAGGGAGGATCACAAAAACTTAAACAATTGGGATGGCCGCATACAGGGCGGGCTAAATGTGAGTGGGCAACAAACATTGCACCGTATATGGATATCGAAGCTAATAAATCGAGGAGTTTCCAGGTGTTTCGTGATGGAATCAGGACTCTGATGGTAGAAGGACAGGGTTTGTAGGAAACAATATCCATCGGGTACTTCACAAGTATTATTGAAAAAATACGGAGAATTAAAATAAAGAAGTAAACCTAATGCCCTGTAATAAAACACTAAACCAATAACAATAAAATATCTATGGATGCAAAAGCTTGTTTTATCACCAGATCATTACTATATTAGTAAAGCCTAATAATCAAGCCTTGACGGGAGGTAATGACAATGAGCGGATTGATTCCGGGATTTCCGGCGGATGGTGTGGTGACAGTGAACCGCGTCATTCTTAAAGAAGGTTACACGGTCGATGATCTTCAGGAACGTGTAGCCTACCTGTGTGAAAACGTAAAGACCTACCATTCCGACACGGGTTTTGTCGGCGGGTTTGTGTGTCTGAACAAGGGCGATGTGTCCAATGAAGGATCGACCGTTGGGCAGGCGGTTGAAAGTGAACTCAAGGGCAAGGAGGCGCTGATTGTAACCTTCTGGAAAACGTTTGAGGATCACGAGGCATCACACCGCAGTGAGACTTTTCAGCCGTTGTTCAGGAAGGCGCTGGAGTTATGTGAAAACGGCAATGAAGAAATTGC
>CAZVBD010000076.1:0-11460 GCA_964625255.1 uncultured Thiohalobacter sp.
TCGTCAATCAGCATGAAAATATCGATGGACTCGTCCCGGTACTTCTTGATGTTGAGCGCCTTGTCGAACTTGTGTATCAGCGTGGTGACAACCCTCGCCTTCTTCTCCGACACCAACTCCAGCAACTCCCGCCCGGTATTCGCCCGCTGCGGTTCCATATCGCAGGCGGCAAAGGTGTCCTTGATCTGCTTGTCCAGATCCTTGCGATCCGTGACCAGTACCACTCTCGGGTTGGAAATACCTGTCACCTGGGCCAGCGACCTCGCTAACATCACCATAGTCAGAGACTTGCCCGACCCCTGGGTATGCCAGACAATACCGCCCCGGCGGCGACCCTCGTTATCCAGATTCTGCACATGCGCCAGGATGCGCTTGATAGCGAAATACTGCTGGTAACGGGCGATCTTCTTGATACCGCCGTCGAATACATTGAACCGGTACGCCATCTCCAGCAGACGCTCCGGTCGACACAGACTATGAATCGTCCGATCCTGTCCGGTGACCTGTCTTTCGCCTTCGGCTTCCAGCGCATCGAAGAATTTCCGCGCAACGGAAAACTCACCGGAGAACAGTGCATCCTTGGTCTGATCCGGCAGCATCCTGTTTATACTCTCACCAACCGACGCTTCCGAATCCTCCCGATCCTTCCAGACCGACCAGAATTTGGCGGGCGTACCGACCGTGGCATAGCGGGCATCATTCTTGTTCACCGCCATCACAAGCTGTACATAGGTAAACAGCTTCGGGATATAGTCATCCCGCTGGTTACGAATAGACTGCGAAATACCTTGCTCGACCTCTATCTTTGGCGACTTGCATTCGATCACCGCGAACGGGATACCATTAACGAACAATACGATATCAGGCCGGGCGGTTTCGGTGCTGCGCGTGCGCCCGACACTGAACTCTGCGGTGACATGGAACCGGTTCGTACTCAAACCCTGCCAGTCGATGTAGTGCAGATTGAAACTCTTTGAATCCCCCTCGATTGTTTGCTCCATCGCCGCACCCAGGGTGAGCAGGTCGTAGAGGGTTTCATTTGTCTTTAACAGGCCATCGTATTTGACGTTCTTCAACTTCTCGATGGCGGACTGGATGTTTTCCTCACTGAAGAGATAGTCCTGGCTCTTGTACTGGATGCGGTTGATCTTTTTGAGTTGCTCGCGCAATACCGTTTCCAACAGCACATTACCCGTCTTGCCCTGTCGTTCGACAAGAGCCTGTTCAGGGGGTAGGTATTCGAAACCCAGACTAATGAGCTGCTGGAGTGCCGGGATCTGGGAAAGATACTTCTCGTTGAACCTGAAGCCTTTCAATTGTGGGTACTTACTATTATTCATAACCATTAGCTCGCTTCAGTATTGCAATCACACTCCGATACCACTATGTTTTGCGCCAAGGATTGGGCTTTCCCCGGTCGACATAAGGGCTTTGGATTTTTTCCAAGGCCTTTTTGTTTTTTCAGGAAAATATCTTTATATTCAATAAGCTTCTATCACCCATCTCATGGCACTTGACAACCCCGGAGACTCCACTATAGTTCCACTCAACACGGCCCCTTTCGATTGAGTTGCTCCGGCGATGAGATTGCTTAGGGGTTTTTTATTGCTGCCTGTTCCTGTTCGTGCATACATACGTTTTACCATTCCCACTCCCTCCACTCTTCGGGTGCACCCATGCCTTTAAGGTTTAGTCCCAAATGATCCAGGTCAGGAAATTCCAACAAAAGTGCTTTAAACCTTTCTCCCCAACTTGATTTAGGATTAATGATGCTTAACAGGTGCCTGGCAATACAAAACAGCAAGAATGGGCGCGCTTTGCCATGTGCATCATCGTAAAATACATTTAGCAAAGAGATTTCACCTAAGGGAGGAAGTCTGGGCTGATCAACGATATTGCGGTTCCACAAGCGACTGTGATGTGCGCAAACATTACGCAGATAATTCAAACTGCGTAACCAGGATGCGAAAATACGGCCATTATTCACCCGGTATTTGGACGAAATCGCATCCTGATCAGCTTCGACCAAACCATTAAACAGAGTGGAAAGTGTGCCAAAATCCCAAACTTCACAAGCCACCCATATCGCTAATGGCAACCCGTATTTTGCCTTGTTGTGACGAATAAACTCTTCCTTTGACCGGTTAATCAACGCTGCATGGCGGTTGAGCCATTGATGATGTCTTGATAGCCCGGTGGCCGCATCAAGCTTCTGAGTAAAATCCTCAAAAAATAGTTCGGGCTTCAGGTAAGCGAACCGATCATGTTTGCCCAGCGTGTGACTGATATCCACCCGCAAACCGATCTCGATGCGTTCCAATGCATCCAGAACAAGAAGCCGTAACTTCTTGTCGAACACATACAAGTCAACGGCATTTTGAAAACTGGAACCTGCCTTGAAACGATTGAACAATAATCGATCTGTATCCCCACGCTTGAATTTCTTGCGGATCTCAGGCGCTTGCAAAGGACAACAAATACCACTGCGTTCCCTGAACGGATACCAATAGCCACTTAAACGGTAATAGCCAATTCGCTCCAGATACGCCAATGCCCGCAGCTTGTCTGTAACGATCATTTGACGAGCAACAAGTTCGTCCAGTTGATCTTCGTAGCTTTTCCAGGGTTTCGTGTAGGCCATGATCAGGCTGCGTTGACCTTGATTTTTGTACGCCACTCCCTGGTCAACAGCTTTTGCATCAAACCGCGCTTCTGCTTGCGGTAAGTGTCAACCAGTTTTTCTAGAAGATTAATTTCCTTTCGTGCAGCATCGAAAGTTTTGGCGATCTGTTTCTGAAGCTCAAGTGTCGGGAAAGGGACTACCAGGTTTTTTAGATCTTTGGCATACACATGTGGCTGAGCACCGCCAGACTGAAGAGAATAAATCTTTACTTGCAGAGACTTCAACACATAAAAATAAAATTCTAATGACACGCCATTTGCATATATAACGTTACAATCTGACGCCCAAATTGAGTAATCATGATACCAAACAAAGCCTGCATATGCACCAGACGCACTGATCGTAATAGTTGGAATTTCGTGAGTTGTTGCATCAGTGTAGTAGGCATATTTTTGTCCTCCAGCAACAACAGGAACACCTCCTTCGATTATATTATTTTTAACCAATGGCCTGCCTTTTTCAACAATTAGCTCTCTGCCAAACAGATGCCCTAACCTTATCTCCTTCCAATCACTTATTGCACCGTCTTGATTTAGCAAATCGTTAAGCAGCCAGGAGAACTGCTTCTCCTTCACCGCAATCAGCCTTTCGGTCTTTTTTATGGCTGCATCCCAGGTTGAAAGCAGGTCGGCAATGTCGGTTTGTTCATCAATGGATGGAAGAAGGATAGGCGTCTTGCGTAAATCAACAAGATGAAGATACTTTACCGCCAAGCCAGTAGTAATGGATCTGAAATATCTCTTCATGTAAGGCGACGAAAGAAAGTGTTGTAGAAACTCTGGTCTGATGACGTCTTTTTTTGTTTTCAACAGAGCCAAGCTTTCGAATATACTAAACTCGAAATTTACATTAGGAACGATAACTGAATCACCCAGTGACCCGCTTTTTGACAGCATTACATCGCCAGCTTCCGGGAAACACCTTTTTTCAGCTGCGCATGCTCTTCTTCAGTTATATACTTGCAACCTGAAAAATCCAGATACCCTTTACCTACATTTTTAGCCGACAGAAACCGAATGCCAGTTTCTACATACCTCGGCGTTTTATGAGTACCGTCAGTTATCTTTGTGCAAAGAGCTTCCAGCCTCACCTTTTCCCAACTCATTCACCCGCCTCCGGCTTCTTCTGCTCAAGCTCCCTGATAACCCGATCAAAATCTGATTCAATCCTCTGGGTTTCATTGAATTTTTCGTATTCTGTAAACGCCCTGGCTTCGGCCTGTTGGCGGCTGATTTTTCCGTAGTCCTCCAGTACCTGGTACTCGTTGAATGCCAGGAATTTATTCACGCTGTCGGCAAAGCTTTCCATGGTGAAGCTGTGGCGACGTTCAATAATGCCTTCGATATAGTCAAAAAAACCGGAAACAGTACGTTCCAGACGGCCTATTTCATCTTCGGACAGGTAGTTTTTGCCAATGGCAGTATCAGATTTAAGCACTCGGCCATCCGGTGCATTTTTATAGCTCGTCAACCCCATGCGCGGTTTGCTGGTGTCGGCGGAATAATAGATTTTTTCCGAGGCGGTTTGTCCGCTGATGGCGTAATGAAATTTATCCTGCACATGGGCGTAAAATAGCCGGGTGGTTTCGGCATTCGGGTCGTAATCAATGCTGCATTCGGCAAAGATGTCGGTGATTTGCTGGTATATGCGCCTTTCGCTGGCACGAATAGAACGAACGCGCTCCAGCAGTTCCCGAAAGTAATCCTTGCCAAAATAGCGGCCGTTTTTCATCCGCTCATCATCCAGGGCGAAGCCTTTGATGATGTATTCCTTGATCAGTTGGGTGGCCCAGATGCGAAACCGGGTGGCCTGCCTTGAGTTTACACGGTAGCCGACACAGATAACGGCATCCAGGTTGTAGTATTTGACCCGGTATTTTTTGCCATCGGCGGCAGTTGTTTCCAAAATGGAAATAACTGATTCTTTTTCCAGCTCACCGGTTTCAAAGATATTTTTCAGGTGCTTGGAGATGGCGGGTACACCAACATTGAACAGGCCAGCCATGCGCTGCTGGGGCAACCAGAGGGTTTCATTATTGAGAATAACTTCCACCTTCACGCCGCCATCAGGCGCCGTGTAGAGAAGGAATTCGGTGATTTCGTCCTGTAGGGACAGTTGCCGGGTGGGTTTTCTTTGATCACAGCTCATTGTTCGATTTCCTCGCCAGCCTGCAAGCCAAGAATCAGGAATTCCGCTGCACGGCTGCGAACCTGAAGCTTGTCAGGTTTATCACTTTTCATCCGGGGTTTCTCCAAGCCGCTTTCCTAGTCTGTTTTCCAACAATATCGCCATTTGCTGAATGGCAATCTTGTTGAGTTTTTGCAGCCGTTCCGCCGGACTCTGCCCTTCCTGGATCAAATGGGCATTCAGGCTTTCAAGGTTGGCCAGACAAACCAGTTGGGAAACATTGGCATGGTCACGGATATTGCCCGATTCTTCCGGATCTTCATCCCGCCACTGTTTGGCGGTTTTTCCAAACAGTACCATGTTGAGAATATCCGCTTCGGAGGCATAGACATGGCGGATTTGCCGGCTGGTCAGTTCCCTGGGAATCAGATTTCGTTTTATGGCGTCGGTATGAATCTGATAGTTGATTTTGGTGAGGTTGCGCCGGATGTCCCAACCCAGTTGTTTTTGTTCAATTTCCTTTAATCGCTGAAATTCCTTGATCAGGTAAATCTTGAATTCAGCGCTAACCCACATGCCAAATTCAAAGGCAATGTCCTTGTGTGCATAAGTACCACCATAGCGACCTGCTTTGGCAACAAGCCCAATGGAACTGGTTTTTTCTACCCATTTTTTAACGCTGATTTTATAGCTGTTGAGGCCAGCCTGATTTCTAATTGTGGCATATTCGCCATAGTTAAAATCCGGATTATGTATCTTCTCCCAGATACCCAAAAACTCTACTGTATTTCTGTTACGTAGCCAGTCAGAAATGAAAAAGTCTCCATCCTTGGCTTTCAGCATGTCGGTTAGCGATATGAAATCCATTTCATTTTGCGAATAAATGCTGATAACTGTTCCTTGCACATCAATGCTTTGATTCTTGCTCACCGCTGAATCTCCCTGAGTTTTTCAGCCATCTTGATCCGCACTTCGGTTAATTCCTTCTCCAGTTGGTCGATTTCCTGTTGCACGGCGTCAATATCGATTTCTTCCTCTTCTTCAAAGGTATCAACGTAACGGGGTATGTTGAGGTTGAAATCGTTTTCCCTGATTTCATCGAAACCGGCGACATGGGCATATTTGTCCACGTCCTTGCGCACCTGCTGTGTGGCAGCAATTTTCTGGGTGTGGGCTTCGGTCAGCAGGTTCTGATTCTTGGCGGATTCGTAATCCCGGCTGGCATCGATAAACAACACATCCCGGCGTTGCGCATTGGCACCGCCTTTTTCCCGTGAGCGGTCGAAGAACAGGATGGCCACCGGGATGCTGGTGGTCGGGAACAGGTTGGCGGGCAGCCCGATCACGGTATCCAGCAGGTTATCTTCGATGAGCTTGCGGCGAATGCGGCCTTCGGCACCGCCACGGAATAGCACACCGTGGGGAGCGACCACGGCAACACGGCCTTCTTTTTCCAGTGCCGCTTCGATCATGTGACTGATGAAGGCGTAGTCGCCTTTGCTTTTGGGGGGGATGCCGCGCCAGAAGCGGTTGAATCGGTCGTTCTCGGCTTCGTCCTGACCCCATTTGTCCAGGGAGAACGGCGGATTGGCAACGACCACGTTGAATTTCATCAGGCAGTCTTTTTCCACCAGGGCGGGGCTGGTCAGGGTGTTGCACCATTCAATGCGTGCCCCATCCATGCCGTGCAGGAACATGTTCATTCTCGCCAGCGCCCAGGTGCTGCCATTGACCTCCATACCGAACAACGCGAAGTCGCGCCCACCCACTTCGCGGGCGGCTTCGACCAACAGACCAGCGGAACCACAGGCCGGGTCGCAAATGCGATCACCCGCTTTTGGCTGCGCCAGTTTGGACAGCAATTCTGAGACCTTGTGGGGGGTATAGAACTCGCCCGCTTTCTTGCCGGCATCGGAGGCAAAGCGTTCGATCAGGTAGATATAGGTGTTGCCGATCACGTCTTCCGAGACGCGAGACGGGTTCATATCGAGCTGGGGTTTGTTGAAATCTTCCAGCATGTGTTTGAGGCGACGGTTGCGATCTTTGGTTCTGCCGAGGTTGGCCTCGGAGTTGAAATCAATATTGCGAAACACGCCTTCCAGCTTGGCCTTGTTAGCTTCTTCGATGGCGTCCAGCGCAATATTGATGTACTCACCAATATTGGCCTCGTTACGTGCTTTATACAGGTCGTAAAAACTGCTGCCTTCCGGAAGCACGAAGCGTTCCCTGCCCAGCCGGCGGCGAATGCGTTCGTCATCATCGCCATATTGATCCTTGAACTTGTCGTAGTGGCCCTTCCAGACATCCGAGATGTATTTCAGGAACAGCATCACCAGGATGTAGTCCTTGTACTGAGCAGGGTCCACGACGCCACGGAAGGTGTCGCAGGCCGCCCAGGCCGTAGAATTGATTTCGGATTGTTTGATCTTGTCGGTCATGCTTGCCGCTCCGGAGTTCGGTCAGTATCTGGTCATCAGGGATTGCAGTATCTGCTGCCCCAGCGCCCGATGTAGTGTATTGGTTTTTTTCATGAGTTTTTGTCGGATCTGTTGTTCTTGCGCCATGAGATCATCCAAGGCTACAAGTTGTCGCTGCTTGTTCAGAGATGGTACAGGGATGGTGATATCTGCAAAGACTTTGCGCTGAACGATGGGCGTGCCGGCGCCTGTGCGAACCTGCCCGATCTGCGCTTGTACGGGTGCCTGATTGAGGCACCAGGCAAGGTAGCCCGCGTCTATGCCGTCGTGTGGGTGCAATATGTAGAAAGTGGCTGAGGCTACCGCCGTGTCGGGAACCGATTCCACTTTGACGGCATGATTCCGGCTGCCTCTGGAGATAAACAAAACATCACCAGTGCTAACCCGGTACTTATCTACCGATCCTTTCGGCGTGATGCGTAGTTCGTGCTCAGGAATGTAGCGATAAGGTCTCCCCTCAGACAGATGCTTTCCTAAAATAACTTGATGGGTACCCTCGGACTCGTGTTCCGCACGAGCCTTGAGAGCGTAACCCGGCAATACCTCAGCACAGTCGGCAATCCTTGTCATCTGTACGCTCATGAGTCCGCCTTTCTCTACCTTAAGTACCTGCAAACCGGACATTTCCAGTTTGTGCCATTCGGACGGTCGGGATGCACCTTGTTTTCGAGACTCCTGACCGGTTAAAGCTTTAAAAACCCGTGTCCTACCACGGGTTTTTTCTTGCCAGTAGGGTATTTTTGCTGGAGTAACACTAGTACTCCAGCTAAACTATGTCAATAATAATTATTAGAGTATTTGCATTACTTTGTTTTAAATAGCTCGATAAAACCGGGCGTCCCGCGCTCACTCTTCTTTACCAACAAGGTATAATGGCGCGCCCTTTTCCGGGCAATCCGCCCTGCCCAGGCGGGGAAATTCCTGTTCAAACAAAGAAGTACATATATGCCAACACAGCCACAGATCACCCCCCCGCCCCGCGACAAGGAACTGCGTTCGCGCGTCCGCCTGTTCGGCAATTTACTCGGCGAGGTGCTGGCCGCCCAGGCAGGGCAAAATGTACTCGGTGCTGTCGAAATCCTGCGCAAGGGTTACATCCGCCTGCGCAAGGAGGACAACCCCGCACTGCGCGCCCGACTGGCCAGAAAAATTGACCAGCTCGACCCCGATACACTCAGCCACGTGGTACGCGCTTTCAATCTGTACTTCAGCCTGGTCAACATCGCCGAGGAAGCGTTCCAGCACAAGGAACGCCGTCGCCACGTCAGGCAGGGCGGCCCGTTGTGGCGCGGCTCGTTCGACCACACGCTACGTGAATTCTACGAACAGGACATCAGCGCGGAGGAACTTCAGTCACTGCTCGACCGTACGCTTTACCTGCCCGTATTCACCGCGCACCCGACCGAATCCAAACGTCGTGCCGTGATGCACGCACTGCGCGGTATTTTCCTCACTGCTGAAAAACTCGATGGCCCCCGCATGGGTAAGATAGAAAGGGAACGGGTTATCGACAACCTGCGCAATCAAATCCAGGTGTTGTGGAAAACCGATGAAGTGCGTGTACACAAACCAACCGTCGAGGATGAAATCCGTAACGGCCTGTTCTATTTCCGCGAATGCCTGTTCAATGCCGTACCGCGTGTCTACCGCTACCTGGACCAGTCAATCCAGCGCGTTTACGGCAAGAAGACCGACGTGCGTCTGCCCAGCCTGTTGCAGTTTGGCTCCTGGATCGGTGGCGACCGCGATGGCAACCCTTTCGTGAAACCTTCCACGACCGAGTACGCACTGCGCCAGCACATGAATGAAGTGTTGTGTGAATACCTGCGCCGGGTGGATGACCTGCGCAGTAAACTGACACACTCCAGCCGATTGGTGGAACTGAGTCCGGCCTTTATTGACAGTATCGAACGTGATCTGGAACGCTGCCCCGGCATTTCCGGTGAACACCCGAACCATTTTTCACACGAACCTTATCGGCGCAAGCTTTTTATTATCCATAACCGTTTACGCCACAACCTGGAACTCACCACCGCACGTATCGAAGATCCGGCACAGGCTAACGAAAACGATTACCCATGGCGCTATGCGGATGAACAGGAGTTCCTCGCTGATCTGTGCCTGATACGTGACTCCCTGGTTTCGCATGGCGATGAAGCTATTGCCCGTACGGATTTACTGGATCTGATCCGGCTGGTGGAAACGTTCGGTTTTTTCCTTCTGCATCTGGATATCCGTCAGGAATCAACCCGTCACAGCGAGGCTGTTGCGGAGTTATGCACACAGCTTGAAGGAAATACTGACTACACGGCCCTCGATGAAAACGCACGCATTGCACACCTGTGCAAGCTCATCAGCGAACCCGCTGCAACGATTGACCGTGACAAGCTCAGCGAGTCCGCGCAGGAAACCCTGCAGGTGCTCGACGTTATGGTCAGTATGCGTAACGAAGTCAGCGCTAATGCATTTGGCACCTACGTTATTTCCATGACTCACTGTGCCAGTCATGTGCTGGAACTGATGTGGCTGGCTGCCTTGTGTGGACTGGCGGGCAAGCGCAACGGTGACTGGTTCTGTCATATCCAGATCAGCCCACTGTTTGAAACCATTGAAGACCTGACGCACATCGAAGAGGTGATGACCCGCCTGTTCGACGAGCCGGTGTATATCGATTTACTCAAGGCATCCGGCAACCGCCAGGAAATCATGCTCGGCTATTCTGACTCCTGCAAGGACGGTGGTATTCTCGCCTCCGGCTGGAGCCTGTACAAGGCACAGCAGAAAATCATCCGCATCGCCGATAGCCACCAGGTGGAATGCCGTTTGTTCCACGGTCGTGGCGGTACACTGGGTCGCGGCGGCGGACCGACTCATGACGCCATCCTGTCGCAACCGGCCGGTACGGTACACGGTCAGATCAAGTTTACCGAGCAGGGTGAAGTGCTGTCCTACAAGTACAGCAATGATGAAACCGCAGTCTACGAGCTGTCGATGGGGGTTACCGGCCTGCTCAAGGCCAGTCGCCATTTGATAAAACCCGAGCAGGCCGATGACCACGAGTATGCCGACATCATGTCGCAACTCGCACACGATGGCGAAGAAGCCTATCGCGACCTGATTGACCGTACCGAGGGACTGCTGGATTATTTCTATGAATGTACGCCGGTTTCGGAAATCGGACTGCTCAACATTGGTTCGCGCCCCAGCCACCGCAAACAGCAAGACCGCTCCAAGAGTTCTATCCGCGCCATCCCCTGGGTATTTGGCTGGGCGCAGTCACGCCATACACTACCGGCCTGGTACGGCATTGGCCGCGCACTGCACGACTTCGCCAACCAGAATGAAACCAACCTGGAAAAGCTACGTGGTCTGTATCGTAACTGGCCCTATTTTCGCGCCATGCTCAGCAATACCCAGATGTCACTGGCCAAGGCAGAAATGGATATTGCGAAACAATACGTCTCATTGAGCGAGCACCCGCGGCAGGCTCAAGACATCTACCGACAGATCCGGGAAGAACATGACAGGACACTGGAGATGGTAACCCGGGTGTCAGGCATCCAGTGTCTGCTGGAAGACACACCGGCGCTGGCGCTGTCGCTGTCACGTCGCGACCCCTATCTTGACCCGCTTAATCATATACAAGTCAAGCTGTTGGGTCGGGTCAGGAATGACAATGCCGGTGATAATGAGCATGAACGCTGGATGAAACCGCTGCTGCGGTCTATCAATGCCATTGCCAGCGGCATGCGCAATACGGGTTAGTCCACCGACACGGGTCGGCTACTTGAAGGACTCAGCCTCCATCGACAAGTAGACCTGCAGGGCATTACGCCGGTTGGCTTCGCGAAAAGCGGGCAGGTTCTCATAGTGTGACCAGTCGATGGTGTCATACACCTCATCGAACTGAATCATCTCCTCGACCGCAGGACCCATCGAGTCACGCAGGTATGCCAGATATCGGCGCATGTCGGTGATGGCGCGATTCGGATCACGAGCCACAGCACCATGACCCGGTACCAGCGCTGTCAGCTTGCGTTGTTCCATGTGCTCCAGTACTTCCAGCCAGTGTTTTGAATTGGCATCCCCCATAAAAGGAATGCGTCCTTCAAAAATAATATCTCCGGAAAACAGCACGCCATCGGGTTCCACATAGAGCGTGAGATCACCATC
>CAZVBD010000077.1:0-11346 GCA_964625255.1 uncultured Thiohalobacter sp.
TTCCCTTACAAGCTCAATTTTCCGTATGTGCTCTTCAATCACTTCGATCATATGCGCGGACAGAGGCAGATTACCTTTTTCCTTTGTCCAAACATCCATAAACCTGTGAACGGTTTCTGTCCCGGCATCAACGACCAGCTTCTCGGGCAACCGTGCTTTCGCAGCGAAGCGTTTGATGTCCAACGCAGTGCCTTTCAATCGCCCGATCCCTTCCGGCAAGTCTGAAATAGCTTCCACATCCACCAGCTCCACATCTGGTACATCTCTTTCAATCATGCGGGCCAGTGTCATCATTGCGAATTCGTTTTCCACTACACCTTCGAATTTCATGGAAGGGAACTTAACGATCCATGAACCACCGACACCTTCTGCTGGAATAGTAAGACCGCCACTTGCTTCCATGACTGCTGAAAACTTGAGCTGGACACCGGCCAACGAAAAGCGAAAAGGCTTTTCACTATCGCCCCGACCCGGTCCATCATCTTCATCATCATGACTACCCGGTAGCCATGCGCCGCCCCCTGCCGGCTCGACGGTAATCCCCCCGGGAAGATCGCGGCCCAGCACCCAGAGAAGGAAAAACTCGCGATTAACATTCACACCTGAAACCGGCTCCTTGGTGGTACACGCAGGTCTTTCAACTCAGAGGCATCGTGCATATATACAATTTCCGTCTCGCCACCCCCCTTAACCCGGAAGGAAATGTGCGGAACAAAAAAGTCTAAGTGATTGTCTCACTAGAGCTTTTTTAATTCGTTCGAGCAAATCCTTTCCGAGATAAAGGTGCAATACATTGTCGGGTTGACCGCCACACCACAACGCCGCGATGGCCACCAGCCCATCATTCATAATCGGTGCCGTGGAAAGGAATCCTCGTACAATACGCTGAACAACTACATCGATTGCACCCGATGATCGGCCTGGCGTTTATTGAAGCTTTTGCTACCTTGTGACATCAGCGCAATCTCCAAAGCTGTTTCAAGACGAATTACCCGCTCTGTCAGACCCTCGATATGTGATTGCTGGCCGTTAACAACCTCAGTCATCCCCTCTACCTTGGCGCCCATGCGAATCACTTTGGTAATACCATCTCACATTTTGTCAATAACACTCATCAAGCAACTCGCTTAACCTTTGCTCCCATTTTCTTTATCCGCTTATTGGACTCTGCTACGAATAAAATGGCGTTATCAACCGCCTTGGAAGCGCTCTCTGTGGCCAGGTTCATTTGTTCGATCATGGCTTCAATCGCCCTAACATCATCCTCCACTTGGTAACCATCTGCTGCGCGCCGCATAAGGTAGCAGGTGCGCCTGGCTTATGAATGACAACGGCTTTCATCTGTTAAGCGAACGCAACTGTTAGCGAGGGCTGGTGGTGGTGGAGATGTAACGTGCAAACGCCCAGTCGTCAGCCATTATTTCGACTTCCAGGATGTCGAATTTGATCGAGGTTGATCGCTTTAAAGACTATCTGGTAAGTGGCTTCTATTGCCTCAATACAGACGGCTGGGGAATTGCGCTGCGCCATCCAGACAGGAAACCTAAAATCAGGAGGTGCGTGGCCACAATGTGTATCAGTCGATTCTTCAAAATAAATCTCCTTAATCGTGAGTTCGAGGATGTGACAAACACCAAAAGCTTTCCCATAAACTGTAATATATTAAGAATAAGCAAATAATTATTCCATATATAGGAATATCCATGCCCCCTGACCTGAATGCCACGGCCCTTTTCGTCAAGCTGGTCTGGCATAAAAGTTTTTCAGCGCCTCCAGGCGTCTCGGTGTTCCGATTTCAACAGTGAGCCGCAAAGTGAGCGAGTTGGAGAAAGCATTGGATGTGCACTTACAGGAACTGCCCACCCGCCAGCTGCGATTGACCCCGAACTTGGGCAGGAGTACTACGCTCATTGCAGCCGAGGGCTGGAGGAAATCGAAACCGGTAAGATTGCTGAATGAACGACAGGCGGAAAAAGCCGGCACCGGCCTCATCGCTCACATCCCTGAAACGATTACCCCCGAGGTTCATCAAGAGTTGGTTGTTCTCGTTACGGTATGCGGCCTCGAAGGTGTTGATCGGCAGATTGTCGCTCCAGTCGGTATAGGTATTGGAAACCGCAAAATCGAGCAGACCGTCTGAGTTGATGTCGCCCATGGAGCAACTGGTCGAATAACCATCGCCTCCACCGATTCCGCTGGCCTGGGTGATATCTACAAACGTACCGTCACTGCGGTTTTCCAGCAACCGGTTCTGCCCGCCAAGAGTCAGCACCAGTAAATCCCGGTCACCGTCGTTGTCGATGTCGCCAAAACAGACCCCGGTGCTGTCTTCCTCAGCCAGCCCCACTCCGGCGGTCGCAGCGACATCCAGGAATTCCAGCTTCCCTGTTTCGCGTAACTGGTTCGAATACAGGCTGTTGCTCGAACCTGGACCGTTAGTGACGTAGACGTCCATGTCTCCATCATTATCATAATCGAACACTGCGATACCCGGCGCACCGCGCGACTTTAGCGGTGTGAGATTGAGATCTTCAGGAAAGGCGAAAAAACCAGAGTCCTTGATCGTCTGCATCAACTGGTCCCGGGGGGATCGCGTGCGACGGTAACTTATCCCTGAACCGTCTCCCGCAGCGATATCGTGAAATTTAATGGCCTGTCCCGATGAAGCCGGACCCGCCTCAACCATGCCACTGACAGCAACCAATCCGATTATGCCGGCCGTTACTACCCGCACATGTTCCATTCTGTTTTTTCGCACGTCCCTCTCCCTTCTTCACGAGTCCCTGCCGTTTGTCCACCAGGGTCCATTCACTAACGGCGGCATTTCATTGAAGCGTCTTGCCCAATGGTTATTTGCCGATGCTGTTTACCACTTGTGATAAAAGTCTTAACCCCGTACATGGCCTTGCTTGTTGCGACGCGGGTACTTTCATCAACATCCGGTACTAAACCTTTTCCAAGTTGCGGGAAGATTAGATCAGGAGAAGGGAAGCAAACAACTGTACGATCGGACGGGCTTGTGCGAACAGGAACGAGGCATCGACCTCCTGTGCTATTACACACATATACCGGCATCACGCTGTGACCTGACACACATTACATAACGTTTTACGATGTATGCTCGTGCAGAACCGTCTTTTGTTTTCCCAGAACAATTGGGCTGAGACTTTCCGCCCACCCTGTGCGTTGCACCAGGGTGGACACAATATTACTGCGAACGTGGAGCAAACGTTATTGCCATGTTCCATCGCTTTTCAAGCAGCCTCCATGCTGCCAGCAAATTGAGCATAACCAGCATCGGCACCACGAGCGTAGGCGCAAGTGCCATGGGAAACTCGAACAATCTGTCGAACAGAGGATCCTGCATATAGACGTGCATGAACCCCACCGACGGCACAATAATGACCGCCGCACCGGCCACGTGCCAGAACACGAGTGACAGGCCGGCAATCCGGCCGCGCCATGCCAACACGGTGACCGGCAACGCCGACAGACCGAACAACAGATCTGGAATTCCCACATACCAGGCGAATGTTTCCGGAAACAGTCCGTTTGACGCTTTGACCAATGAACCGATAGCCAGAATACGGATGACATGAACTCCCGTCAGCCAGTACCGGGGCGTCTCGTCGACAAGTACCCGCAACCCGTCACGAAGAGGACGAACCAGCAGTACGAACAGCATTGTAATGATCACAGGAACAAAGGGCAGCCAGTACCCCGGCGCCAGTAACAGGAATTCTTCCGATCCGTATATCCCGGAGACAGAGAGAAAGCCACTCAGGCCACCCCAGGTCCCGAGCACAGCGAGAAGGATGACAAGCAAGTCCCGCTGCCGACGTTCAAGAACTCCACGCCTGTACGTGCGCACGATTAACAGCACCAGAAACCCGAAGACGATAACTGTCAAAAACGGCAAGCTCGAACTCTGCATAAGGTTATTCTGTGTATCCAAATCATTTTCTCCCGTATTTTACATTCCCAGTTTAAATCCCAGCAGAACCCTGTCGTTGTCGTCGAACTGCCCAAACAGACCTTTGCGTTTGCCATAGAAGACATCTATTCCCAACCAGATTTCCAGGTTATCCTGGATGTCATAGCTCACCCTGGGACGTATCAGACCGTCACCGTCATTACGGTTCAGGATCCATAAGACCTCCGCCGTCAGTGTTTCGTTCAGGGCTTTGTTGCGGAGCAGCAAGGTCAGGTTTGTATCCAGACGAGGCCGAATCAAGCCTCTGATGTCCTTCGACAAGCGGCTTTGAAAAAGCTGTACGCTGACAAAGGTGTCCTCGATACCTGACCAGTCGAGTCCGAGGACATAGTCAAGCTCTCCCGACTTCCGCACACCGTCGGCGTCGACCGGACTGTTGGTAAGATAGTAACGATCGGTGAAGTACCCCACCTCCCCCCTGACCACCCAGTCACCTAATGCCCGGCTGAACGTTCCACCCAAGACATGGGTTCGATGGTAGCGGGGACTAATCTCCACCTGCGGTACGGGCCCGTTCGTGACGTTCTGATGCAACGCCGGCAGATTGTCATATTGGTAGAGATAGTTCAGGGATAAATCCCACCCGTTCAGAAAACCGGTGACGCGGAAGCCCGCATCGGAATCCCGCAACAGCCTGTCCGGTCGTTGCGGGTCGTTGACCTGTACTCCGACACCGGCCGGCGCCTGCGGCACCAGCCTTGGTGATGTGAAAGCATAGGTCGCGCCCTGTCCGGGCAGGGCGTGATAGGTTCTGTCCGGTATCCACAGCAACTGCAACGTCCAGTCACCGCCCATCCAGCCATAGACCGACCGTTCGACATTCAGCGTCCACAACGGAATGCGGGACTGATCGAAATCCTCAAGGATGAACTCGCGGAAGGACTGGGGATCGACGACGTCGAGCACTTTCAGGCCGTCGGCCTTGCCCCATACGACCTGCTGTTTTCCAAGTGAGAGATACCAGTCGCCGACAGAGTGTTCATAATAGAATTCCCGCAGCTCCAGTTCAGTTCTGTCACCGTACTGCGCCGGCTTTGACACCATACCGTAACTGTCCCGCACAAGGTCATCCGGACGCAGACCTTGTTCATTTTCCGCGCGTAAGCGCAAAATTCCGGTCATGCGCCCGCCAGCGTCGAACCGCCACCGCAGTTTCGGACGCCAGGACATCTCCAGCAATTGCGTCCCGGATTCATCTATGCCTTGTGCCCAGCGACCGGTGACGATGTGACTCACGTCCGGCAGTGCCCCGACAGCTGGCGGTATGCTTCCGATACCTGCTAATAGCGCCAGTAAACAGTACCTGGCGTGGCACCTACAGGCCACGGCGCAAAGCGTTCTGCGAGAATAACTGATCGCTGACAGCGCCCCGGTAATCCACATCACTGAATAAAAAAACGGTTTTGTGACCTGTCTTGTGATTCTCTACTTCGATCCGGTGTTGGGTCCATATATCCTGCACTTGACGAATATCCCGGATATAGGATGTCTTCAGCAGCTTGCCCCGGGTATCCCAGTACCTGGCCTGCCGAACCATCCAGATCTCACTGTCCACACACTGCTCGACCTTGCCATAACCCAGCTCCCTGGCTGTCGCCTTGTCCACCGGCACAGACTCCACCAGATAGCAGTGGTGACCATCCACCTCGCTCTCACCAATTGTCTTGCGCGTGTAATCCTCAGTGCTGATCCGGGTCTCCAGCTTGATATCCTCGTAGGTCAGATCTGTTCCCAGGAAATAATCACCACGGTCCGAGGAGGAAATCCGCCTGACTTTTCGCATGGCCGGCAAATACAGCCATTGATCGTCGTCCTTGCCGGGATTGGCATAATCCCAGGTCAGGAAGCCGGTGTCCTTCACATTGCTGGGTTCCAGGTAAAATATTACCGTACGCTTCTCATCGCTGTAGTACTTGCGAAAGGCCCGGGTTTTTCGCGTACGGGTCTTGCCGCGGCGATCGGTCATCTGCATGGCAAGATTGCGCGCTACTGCCTCACCCTCGTCGCGGGCATTGACACGCCGGACGATCTCGTCGCCGTCAGGAAGCGCGTCCGCAGCTGCAGAAAACGGAACCAACAACGCGACGACCAGAATCAGTCGGACACTGACTTGCATTTTTTTCTCCTTGTCTGGATAGAACCAGCAGCAAAAGCACCGCCGGACAGGCTGACGATGCTGTAAATAAATGGAGGCGGAAAACAACATTGGCATGATCCTTACCACCTTGGCTGGCTACTCAGCCGGCCCCTCTGCCTCGGGTTGCTTGCCGGATATGTCCAGGGACTCGTCGAAACCAAGAAAACGAGGGCGGAAGACCTTGGCAATGGCCGGCAGCAGGGTGAGACTCGAAAAGAAGCTCACCGCGACGGCCAGGGCGACGATACTGCCGAACTCCTGCAGAACCACCACCTTGCTGGTCGCCAGCACACCGAAGCCCAGTGCCAGTGCCAGGAAGTTGAACAACAGCGCCCGCCCGGTGGAAGGGAACAGGGCCGCAATGGATTCATCCAGCGAACGGTGCTCATCGCGCAACAGTACCTCCAGCCTTTCAATGGTGTGAACGGCGAAGTCCACACCAAGCCCGATGGCAATCGCTGCAAACATTGACGTACTGATGGAAAGCCAGATGCCGAAGAAAGTCATCACCGCATACACCAGGAGAACTGTGAACGTTACCGGCAACACCGTTACCGTACCGGCCACCAGTGAACGGAAGGCAATCGACGCCATCAGCCAGACCATCAGTAGAGCAACACCCACACTGCCCCAGTTGCTTTCACCCAGGCGCTTGATCCAGTGATAGTCCACATTGACCCGGCCCGACAGTGTGGCGGTGATGCCGGGCGCATTGAAATTCTTGTCAATGTAGGCCTGCGCCGCTTCGACCACCGCCTTTTCGTCGGAGTACTTGCCAGAGTTCATGCTGACACGGACATTGGCCAGCCGGTAGTCGTAGTCCACTTCTTCCTGGAAGTCGTCGGGATCACCGCTCGCTGAGTACAGCAGGAAATACTGGGCAACCAGGTTTTTGTCGTTCGGCAGCACATAGGCATCGGCGCGCCCCTCGTTCAGGGAACGGTTCATCTGCTTGAGATAATCCACCACCGATGTGGTACCGCCGACATAGGGCATGGGTTCGAGATAGGCTTGCAATGCTTCGATACGCTTGAGATTGTCCGGCTCGAAGATATCTTCCGGTTCGGGTGTTTCGATCAAGATATCCAGGTAGTGGACCCCGTCAAAAAAGCGGTTGATGACGCTGTCCGCCTTCACTATCGGTTCATCTTTCTGAAACACACGAATACGCGACTCGTTGAGTTCCAGGTGCATGGCACCATAGATGCCGGCCGCGCTGATGATGACTGCCGCCCCCAGAATGAGAGCTGGCCGCCTTACCACGCCTTTCCCGAACACTGTCATTGCCCGGCCAAAAGCATCCGTCTGGAATGTATCCGTCCCGGGTTCCGGGGGGCGGTAAGCGGGACTGGGCTTGAGCTTCATCAGGCTCAGCCATGCCGGCAGCACAGTGACCGAGTACAACCAGGCGGCGGTCACGCCCACCACGGCAAACAAACCGAAGTACTTCATGGGCGGCATCACGGAAGCCAGGTACAGACCCAGAAACCCCGCCACAGTCGTCAGGGTTGTCATGGTAATGGGCCGCCACATGTGCACCATGGTACGCACCACGATGTCGCGGGGCGGTTCTCCGGGATGATGGGCCTGTTCCTCATAGTACTGGCTGAAAATATGGAAGGAGTCCGCCACGGCTATGCCGATAAGTACCGGCAGCAGGCCGTTGGTGATCACAAAGAAACGCACATCGAAAAGAGCCATGAGTCCGAGTGCCGCCGCTACAGTGGCCAGGACGACGAAGTTGGGTAACAGCACACCGCGTAATGTGCGAAAGGCAATGAACAATACCGTGCTGATGATAACCGCCGCCAGCGGGTTGAGGCGCTGGGCATCGGCATCGATATAACTACCCAGATAGCCGCTGACCGCACCCTCACCCGCGACATGAATCTGTTCTCCCTCACTTCGTGGTGCGCGATCAGCCAGGGTCAGCAGGTCCTGGTACAACTGTTGCGCCTTGGTCTGGTCAGCCACCTCTGCCACGATCAGAGTGCCGGCACCGTTGGCTGCCACCAGGCTGCCCACATACAGGGGGAAGTCCATTACTCCGGCCCGTACTTTGTCGGATTCCTCCTGGGTGGTCGGCACTTCCTCCCAGAACGGATCCACCCGCATCCCTTCCTCGTAACCGGTGATGTTGTTTTCCGTCGCGAGGCTGGTCACTCGTTCAGGGTCCACATTGTCCAGCTTGCGTATCTCCTCGGTCAGCCAGTCAACCAGCCCGAGCGTATGAGGATTGAAGACGCCCTGCGGGCCTTCATTGATCACCGCCACCACCATCGGGTCGGTCAAGCCGAATATCGCTTTCACCTTGTCACGGTAGATCAATGCCGGTTCATCATCCGGTAAAAAGGCATCTGAACGCGTATCCTTGACCAGCGTAGGAATAAATACGGCGCAACTCAAAATCAGCGTCAGGCCCAGGACAATAAACGTCCTGGGGAAAGCAGTAATTCCCCAAAATATCCGCCATGCCGTTGTCATTTTTAATGTCTCGTCAGTCATTTCGGAATTTCTCCTCTGCCAAAGCCGCACAAACGGTGGTACCATTACCCATAACAGACAAACTAGTCCGTATGAGCCATGGACTGAAACGAAGGATAGATCAGACGAACTGGTTTGTCTATACTTAACCCAAAGCGTATTCGCCCGCCGGGCCGCACGCCAGCTAACAGGATCAGACACATGACTCTCAGAGCTCCCCGGAAAACCCGCGAACGTCTATTACAAACAGCCTTCCAGGAAATGCTCGCCCATGGCTTCCAGGGCATGCGGGTTGACGAGGTCCTGCGTGCTTCCGGCCTGCAGAAAGGTGCCTTTTACCATCACTTCAGCAGCAAAACGGAACTGGGGTATGCGGTTCTGGATGAGCAGATCAAACCCCTGATCGAAAAGATTTGGCTTGAGCCACTTGCCAACATCGAGGATCCCGTCCTGGACTTCCCTCTCATGCTGGACAGCATCGGCGATCGAATACCACCTGCCATGCAACAGCACGGTTGCCCCCTGAACAACCTGGCCCTGGAAATGGCCAGCCAGGACGAAGAATTTCGCGAGCGCGTCGCAAAACTGTTCAACCACTGGATCGACGCCTTCCAGGCCATCTTCGACAAGGGCAAAAAGAGCGGCCATATTCGGGGGGACGTAGACAGCCGTGCGGTTGCACGGTTCATGATCGCAGCCCTTGAGGGTTGCATCGGCCTGCTCAAGGTCGACCAGTCAGCAGAGCAATGGACCTCCTGCCGGTTTCAAATTGCCCATTACCTGGAAACACTCAGGCCGGACTTTGCCAGCGCAAGGTTCAGTTGTTCTTGAAGGGTAAGAACCTGCGTCTTGTACTGTTGGTTTTCGGTGGTAAGTTGCTCGTTGCGAGCAACCTGATCAGCAAGCAGGGACTTCAGCTATTATATGCAATATTGAACTCATGTTCCGTGCCAGTTTCAGCCGCGTTAACCAGAGTTCCCAAACTTTTCCAAAATATTCCGATAACAATATCGGATTCTGTGATCTTGGCCAGGCTGTCAATTAAACCTTGCGGCCCCTGAGCATGGAAGGAAGGAAGGAAACGTATCTGGCTGTTTCATTCTAAAAACCTCCACTCAGTGGTAATCAATGATCTCAGCCACGAAGGCGCTGCCACCCTACCAATAAAATACTATCCTCCGTTGATCATTATCAGAGTGAACTGTAGAGTTCGGATTTCTTGATTATCATCTTTAACCCTTGTACTAAACCTTATCTGCTTTAAATACTGCTACCGAAGCCCACCAGAAAGGCAGACAGCAGTTGCCTGTTGCTTTCGTACTGAGAGCCCATACGCTGTGTGCACATTTCATCAATCAGACGTTCCGGATTCTTTTCACCAAGTTCTCCCTTCACAAACCTGGCTATCTCCGACCGGGTATTGTCCTGCGCAATACTGTGAGCATGCTACCCCAACAAAGGGGATCAATCTTCCCTGACAAGTTGAGCAATGTGCTCATCGTAAAGCCTCCGTGCCACATCCAGATTTCTGGTCTCCCCCGTTGTCACGAGGTCGGCATAAGCCAGTATGGGGTGAACCAGACCTTCTCTCAATTCGGCGCCCGGCTCATCGAGAGGCTCCGGCCAGAATGGTCGGTAAATTAGCACGGTACCGGCTTCATCACCGACCCATTCAGTCGCTTTTCGAAGCCGTGCATCGCGAAGCAACCGGGTACGCGCCTGTTCAGGGAGGTAAACCGTCGCCACCTCTGGCTTGAGGTAGTTTGTATATTTTGCTGCTGCGATTTCCCCACCCCAATAACCATCGTATGCCCGAATATCGATATCTTGCCACCAGTAGGGCTCATCCGCGATGAATGCGCCGACCCATTGTTTCGGTTTCAGTTTCTCAGGCCAGGCTTCTACCCAACGTTCCAGCAGCTTTCGGGTGCGGTCAAGGCGACGCTCCTGTTTTCCGCCTCTATCACGGATGAAGTCAGCCGCTTTGAGAGCATTGAGCACACAGCCTACCGTGCCTACCGCTACACCTGCCCGCTCGGCTATCTTGCGATAGGGCGCATTGACTAGCTCAGGGTGACAAAGAAAAGCATAGACGACCATCAAGCCCTTAGGTTCAAATGCCCGCTTCGCGCCATCCCTCGTCGGCATGAAACCGTGCTCTTCCTGCCGGTTGCCAGTGACATAGACATAAACGGGAGGCTGGTTGATGAACGCATTGCCTGCCGTATCAATAAACTGCACCTGCTGCTGGCGCAGCTTGTCAGCCATTTTGGGATTGACGTAATCGGCCACCAGCAACCCTTCCTCTGGTAGCTGTTTGACCTGGTTGATCAGGACACCGAGGTTAGCCTGTTGCGCCCACTTTTTTATCTCGGCCGCCAGCATTTGGCCCCCTGGCTCAAGGCGTACCAGCGCACCCAACCATTGGTCTCCCAGCCGGGTTTCCTGTTGCGCCGGGTAAATACGCAGTCCTGTCTTGTGCGCTACCGCCTGAATAGCACGATCAAGGATTTCCTGTTCAGTGTCTGTTTTCCGGTTCATGGCGTCCATTAATATAGCATATACATTAATAATGTACACATCTATAAACTGAACATATTATGCCGTCCCGTCGTTGGCCCTTTACCCAAAACCTGGAAGGCTGCCTACTTCCTTTTTTACTCCGGGATCAGAAATGAAAAAAGCCCAAGTGATTGACTCACTTGAGCTTTCGATATTGGTAGCGGGGGCA
>CAZVBD010000078.1:0-11265 GCA_964625255.1 uncultured Thiohalobacter sp.
TGCTGAGTTTGGCGCCGTCCGGTTTTACCGCAACAGGAAGATGCAGGTAGTCGGGCGTTGGCAGGCCGAGCCGCTGCTGCAGCAGGATCTGGCGGCAGGTCGAATCCAGCAGGTCGGCACCTCGTACCACATGGGTGATGCCCTGGGCGGCGTCATCAATGACGACAGCGAGCTGGTAGGCATACAGGCCATCGGCGCGACGAAGAGTGAAATCGCCAACCTGTTCCCCGAGGTTTTCATGGACCGGTCCCTGAAGGCGGTCGCTAAAACGGGTGGTGCTGTCGCCAACACGCAGTCGTACGGAACGAGCCTTGTGCCCCGGCGGCAGTCCGTTACGACAGGTGCCCGGATAAATGCCCCCGGGTTTACCGGCTTCACGGATCTCCCGCCGGGTGCAGGCACAGGGGTAGGCAACGCCCTGTTCAATCAGTTGTTCAAGTGCGGCCTGGTAGGCTTCATGTCGCTGGCTCTGGTACATGACATCGCCATCGTGCCGCAACGCAAACACGTCCAGCGTGTGCAGGATGTCGCCAGCGGCACCCGGCATTTCCCTCGGCGGGTCGAGATCCTCCATGCGGACCAGCCAGCGGCCACCCTGTGCACGGGCATCAAGATAACTGCCCAGTGCGGCGACCAGTGAACCGAAGTGCAACGGGCCGGTAGGCGAGGGTGCGAAACGGCCAACGTAGAGGCTGGATGACATGTGCCGGATAGTAACTGGATGGGCCGGGCTTTGTCAGCGTCAGGGAGGAGCGAATAAAAAAACCGGCACAGGGCCGGTTTTTTTATTCGCGAGGCAGATGTGTCCTAGCCGCGTTGTTTTTCCCGGATCTCATCCAGCGTTTTGCAGTCGATGCAAAGCGTCGCGGTAGGTCGTGCCTCAAGGCGGCGAATACCGATTTCGATGCCACAGGCCTCACAATAACCGTATTCATCATTTTCGAGGTTCAATAAGGCTTCGTCGATCTTTTTGATCAGCTTGCGCTCGCGATCCCGTGCCCGCAGTTCCATACTGAACTCGGATTCCTGTGTGGCGCGGTCATTCGGGTCCGGGAAGTTGGCCGCCTCGTCCTGCATATGATGGACGGTACGATCCACTTCTTCCATCAGGTCGCGCTTCCAGGCATTGAGAATATTATTGAAGTGCTTGACCTGCCCTTCGCTCATATACTCTTCGCCCTTTTTCTCGATGTAGGGGGCGATACCCGGTACCGGGCCGGCATTGGCAGAGAGCGGCGGTGGCGCCGGTTTATGTGCCGATTTCTTTTTCGGCGCACGGGTTTTTGGTGTAGTGACTGCCGCAGGTTTGGGGTCTTTTGCGCGAGCCTTGGTGACCGGTGCCTTTTTCGCAACGGTTTTTTTGGCGGGCGGTTTTTTCGCCACAGCTTTTTTCGCGACGACCTTTTTGGCAGCGGCCTTTTTCACGGGCGCTTTTTTACTCGCTACCTTTTTAGCCGGCGCTTTCTTTGCGACAGACTTTTGGGTGGCAGTTTTCTTTTTTGCCGAAGTCTTTTTGGCAACAGCCTTTTTCTTCGTTTTTGCCTTCGCAGCCTTTTTCTTGGCAGCCATGCAACTTCTCCAAATTAAAACAAGCGGTGCTCTATATCAGAAATCTGGAACCAGGGCAAGCTTTATTGCCCAGCCCAACCAAGTGCGGTAGTTTCCGGCTGTGCACCCATGGAGTCAAGTACGAATCGGTGAAAAGTGTCGGGGTATTGAGGCTTGTTGCCGGTTTCGGCAGTGCGGTAGGCTAGACAGATTTGATGGTCAGGAAAATCTTTTATGAGTCGGTTAACTACTTTATTGTTTGATGTCGATGGAACACTGGCAGATACCGAGGAGATTCATCGCCGGTCTTTTAACAAGGCTTTTCAGCAGGCCGGCCTGGACTGGGACTGGTCGCAGGCCCTGTACGCTGAGCTGCTGGCGGTCACCGGTGGCAAGGAGCGCATCAAGCATTTTCTGGCGACACATCGGCCGGATTTCGAGCCGCCATTGAATCTCGACGAGTATGTGGCCGGTCTGCACGCCGCCAAGACCGATATCTATACTCGCACCATGGCGGCCGGGGAATTGCCCCTGCGCCCGGGTGTGCTGCGTTTGCTGGAGCAGGCACGCAGTGCCGGCTTGCGATTGGGTATTGCGACCACTACCACGCCAGCCAATGTGACAGCACTGTTGCAGCACAGTATCTCGCCCGAGGCGATTGACTGGTTTGATGTGATTGCGGCCGGTGCCGTGGTGCCGGCCAAAAAGCCAGCGCCGGATATCTATCACTATGCCATGCAGGCGATGGATGTGAGTCCTGATGAATGTCTGGCCCTGGAAGATTCGGCCAACGGTCTGCGTGCGGCACGCGACGCCGGGCTGGAAACGCTGATCACAACCAATGAGTACACCCGGGACCATGATTTTTCCGGTGCCGCCATGGTGGTCGATATGCTGGGTGAGCCGGATGCACCGATGACGGTATTATCCGGCATGGCATGCGACAAGCCCTGCATCGATATTGATTGTTTGCACAAACTGCATGCGGCAACCCGGAGTGAGGCGAGCTGAGTGACTGCCCGGCGGATTAAATCCATCACGCCGTTTCATGTGATGGCGCTGCTCGCGAGGGCGCGCGAACTGGAAGCACAGGGGCACTCTGTCGTCCATATGGAAATCGGTGAGCCGGACTTCTCTACACCACAACCGATTATCGACGCAGGAATTCGCGCCCTGCAGGAAGGTCGTACGCATTACACCCCGGCTGTGGGTTTGCGCGAACTGCGTGAAGCCATCGCCCGTGACTACCACAAGCACGATGGCCTGGAGATCGACCCGCACCGTATCATTGTGACACCCGGTGCTTCCGGTGCCCTGCAACTGTTACTGGCATTACTGGTCGATCCCGACAGTGAAGTGCTGATGACCGATCCGGGGTATCCCTGCAACAGTAATTTTGTGCACCTGTTCGATGCCCGGCCAGTGCGTGTGCCGGTCGGTGTAGCGCAACATTACCAGCTCGACGCCGCCAGCATAGCAGCACACTGGAATGACAAAACCTGCTGCGCCCTGATTGCCAGTCCCTCCAACCCCACCGGCACGGTGATTGCGCCGGATCGTCTTCAGGCCTTGCATGCCGCAGTGCATGAACGTGGCGGCAGCCTTATTGTGGACGAAATCTACCAGGGGCTGACTTATGGTGAGCGCCCCCGTTCCGCACTCGCGCTCGGTGATGACCTGTTCGTGATCAACAGTTTTTCCAAATACCAGGGTATGACCGGTTGGCGACTTGGCTGGCTGGTGGCGCCCGACGCGCATATCGATGCCCTTGATGCACTGGCGCAGAATCTGTTTCTTGCCGCACCTACACTGGCACAGTATGCAGCGCTGGCTTCTTACGAAGACAAGGCGCAAACCATCATAGAATCACGACGACACGTGTTTCGTGAACGCCGCGACTACCTGCTGCCAGCACTCACCGAACTCGGCTTCGATATCCCTGTGCAACCGGAAGGCGCTTTTTACCTTTATGCAAATTGCGAACGCCTGACCGATGACAGCTTTGCGTTTGTGCAGGAACTGCTGGAACAAGGGGGTGTTGCTGTCACACCCGGTATTGATTTTGGCGAATGGCAAGCGAGCCGGCATGTGCGTTTCGCCTATACGACCGACATGGATAACTTAAGACTGGGTGTCGAGCGTATTGCAAAGCACATGGAGAACAGACAATGAAAGATATTGTAAACGGACCACGTTACCTGCTGGAAGGCGCTTCACTGCTGACACGGCCAAAACTGCGCCGCTTCGTCATCATTCCGCTGCTCATCAATCTGCTGTTGTTCGGTGGTCTCATGATCTGGGCTTACAGCTGGGTTGACGGGACCACGCAATGGCTATTGTCACGCTTGCCTTCCTGGTTGCACTGGCTGAGTTTTTTTATTGTGCCGTTGTTCTGGACGACCAGCCTGGTGGTGATCTTTTACAGCTTTTCAGTTGTCGCCAATCTTGTTGGTGCGCCGTTTAATGGTCTGTTGGCAGAAGCGGTGGAAGCTCACCTGACCGGCAAGACGTTCGAGTCGAACTGGCGCGATGTGGTGCGCGATATAGTGCCGGCGATATTCTCTGAATTGCGTAAACTGTTGTATTACCTGCTGCGTGCTGTTCCGCTGTTTATCCTGTTGTGGGTACCGTTACTCAACCTGCCGGTAACGGTGCTGTGGGTACTGTTCGGCGCGTGGATGATGACAGTGCAGTACCTCGATTTTCCGATGGGGAATCATCGGCTGTTCTTCGATGAGCAGCGGACCCGGCTGCGCAAACGGCCGTTACTGGCGTGGAGTTTTGGCGGGCTGGTGATGGTGTGTACCATGATCCCGGTGGTGAACTTTATTGTGATGCCGGTGGCGGTGGCGGGGGCGACGGTGATGTGGGTTCGGGAGGAGGGGTTGCGTTCGGGAGGTTGATTCCGTCGAAACCATGTGCCAGCCTCGCTGCTCCAAAAGCCGCTTCACTGTGTAGCGCCCGTGAAACCGGAACGCCAAGTTTCATCATGCGCAGCGCCTCCCAGCGTGTATTGAATGCACCACCACCCACCGTCAGAACTCGTTTCAACATCGGTGTACCACGAGTGTATAACAGGCGGTAACCTTCAGCCTCAATAGTTGCAAGTCCTTCAAGAATACCCTGAAAAAACACCCGGTCTGACGACGGGCGTGGTGTCAGTCGTGGTTGCAGTGCGGGATCTGCAACTGGAAAACGTTCGCCGGGGGCGGCCAGCGGGTAGTAATCGAGACCGGTTGGACTCCCGGGGTCAAGCAGACGGCTGTAGCGGTGGACGTCGCAGTTACTGAACAGCTGTTTCAGAACAATACCGCCAGCATTGGATGCGCCGCCAGCCAGCCAATAATGACCGAGGCGATGACTGTAGATGCCATGGCTGGCGTCGAACACCGGCTGATCAGATAACACCTTGATAACCAGCGTGCTGCCCAGTGACGTGACACCGGTTCCAGTTTGCGTGACGCCGGTGGCAAGAAAACCGGCAGTGCTGTCGGTGGTGCCGGCAACGAGTTGGGCGCCTGGCCAGCCCCAGCGTTTTGCCAGCTTATCTGACAGCGCGCCGACGGGTGTTCCCGGTACGACGACCTCCGGGAACTTTGCTGTATCGATTTTTAGTCTGGTCAGCCATGCGGGCCAGCACCGTTCCAACGAGTCGTAGCCGAGTTTCAGGGCATTATTTTCATCGCTGTAGCGGAACTGTCCGGTGAGTTGCCCGGTTAGCCAGTCGGCCTGGTGCAACGGTATGGCGCCAGGTATGTCGAGTTGCTCGCGCAGATGCAGGTACTTGGCCAGGCTGGCGCTGGCGCCACGCGCAGCGCTGTCTTTCGGAGCTACGGTGCTAATTTGTTCGGCAGCCTGCGTAGCACGTGCGTCGTTGTACATCAGCGCCGGGGTGAGTGGTGTGCCATCGGGCTGGCAAAGCAGCAGAGTAGAGGAAGTGCCATCGAGCGCGATACGTACTACTCGTGCATCACGTAGAGCACCCGCCAGCTTGTCCAGCGTATCGCATAACACCTGCCACCAGACTGAGGGGTTCTGTTGTACGCCACCATGACCAACGCGCTCAGGTGCAGGCAGAGGTGTGGCTACCGAGGCGAGGACAGTGTCGGTAGCATCAATCGCGCAGGCGCGAATGCCGGAAGTGCCGACATCAATCCCGACGAAAGCCTGCCGGACAGACATGGGGAATCAGGGCAGCTCGACCGGCTCCGGGGCTTTCCAGGCCGGGTCGCGGTGTTCGGTGACGATGGTGGTATAAACCCCGCCGCGCACATTGAATTCAGCGGTCAGGCGCATGAAGCGTGGTGCACAAACCGCAACCAGCTTGTCGAGGATCTGATTGGTCACATCCTCGTGAAACGCGCCTTCATCGCGGAATGACCAGATGTACATCTTCAGCGATTTCAGCTCCACACAGCGCTGATCGGGCACATATTCCAGGTGCAGCTCGGCAAAATCCGGCTGCCCCGTCTTTGGGCACAGGCAGGTGAATTCCGGCAGGCGGATGCGGATGGTGTAATCTCGCTGCGGGTGCGGGTTATCGAACGTTTCGAGGTCTTTGCTGGGCTGTGTGGACATGCGCGCAAGATACAGGATGAACCTCGGATAATACAGGTCTCAGGGGGGGGCTGTGGCGAATTGGTCGCGGAACCAAGCGGTGGCAGGAAGGTCTACCGATTTTTGTACGGATAAGGACGAATTATTATGAAATCGGGAGCGTTATCCACATTGTTGCTCGTATTGTCAATGACGTCAGTGCACGCTGATGAAGTCGAGCGGGTTTTATTTCTTGTCATCGAGAGCAGTGAGGTTATAGCGTCCAATACCCAGTCAGGTACATTCGATAGCCTCAAACTGAAGGCAAAGGAACGCATTGAATCTTATGAGGCCGGTAGTGCAGTCGCTGTTGTCGTGACCAATCAGCGGTTTGCGGCTTATGGCGTCGTTGCCGGGGGGTGGCAGAGTGTCCGTCGCGAGGCCGGTGAGAAAAATGAATCCATCCAGGTTGAGGACTATTCGGCCACTGTGGTTACTAGTGACCGAATTCTTAATTTTTACGGCCGCACAGGCTCCTGGAACCAGGTGCATCGTCGCGTACAGTTTCGCCGCTGAGCGTCTGGTTTCCGCCTGACAAGATAATTTTCAGGGGAACAGGGCGGTAACCGCCATGTCAACCTTGTCAGACATAGCCCGTATCGGTACAGTTCGGGGATGCGACTGAGCAAGCTTAAACTCTCCGGATTTAAATCTTTCGTCGACCCCACAACCGTGCATTTTCCGTCCGAGCTGACGGGTGTGGTGGGGCCGAACGGGTGTGGTAAATCCAACGTGATCGACGCAGTGCGCTGGGTGATGGGTGAAAGCTCCGCCAAGCACCTGCGCGGCGATTCCATGGCGGACGTTATTTTTAACGGTTCATCGGCGCGCAAGCCGGTGGCACAAGCCTCGGTCGAGCTGGTGTTTGATAACGCGGAGGGCGCTCTGGGTGGCCAGTACGCCAGTTACAACGAAATCTCCCTGCGCCGCCAGGTGACGCGCGATGGCCAGTCGGCGTATTTCCTCAACGGCACACGCTGCCGCCGCCGCGATATTACCGATATTTTCCTTGGCACCGGCCTGGGGCCGCGCAGCTATTCCATCATCGAGCAGGGCACTATTTCGCGCCTGATCGAGGCCAAACCGGAAGATCTGCGCTCGTTCCTGGAAGAGGCCGCCGGCATCTCCAAGTATAAGGAGCGCCGCCGTGAGACTGAAAAACGTATCAGGCATACCAAGGAAAATCTCTCTCGTCTCGATGACTTACGTGATGAAATTGAGAAACAACTTGAGAAGTTGAAGCGCCAGGCCCGCAGCGCCGAGCGATTCAAGGAACTGCGCGAGCAGGAACGCCGGGTCAAGGCCGAGTTGCTGACCCTGCGCTACCAGGCCCTGCACGAGGAAAGTGCCGACCGCCGCCAACGCATCCAGGAAAACGAGACAGCGTTGGAAGCGGTGATGGCCGAACTGCGCGCCATTGAGGCTGATCTGGAAAAGGGTCGCGAAGCCCACGTGGAAGCCACCGACAGTTTCAATGAAGTCCAGGGTCGCTTCTACGAACTGGGCGCTGAAGTAGCGCGCGTCGAACAGGCCATCCGGCACGGCAAGGAAACCCGTCAGACCCAGCAGGAAGAGCTGGAGAAAACCGAGCAGGCGTGGAACGAAGTCCAGGCGCACATCAAGGTCGACAGTCAGCGGCTGGAACAGCTGGCGAAGGATCTGGCGGAAAATGCCCCGGCCCGCGAACAGGCGCGCGCCCGTGCCGATGCCTCGCGTGAGAAACGCGAGACCGCCGAACAACAAATGCAGACCTGGCAGAGCGAGTGGGATGCCTTTAATGTCCGCGCCAACGAAACTACCCAGATTGCACAGGTCGAGCGCACCCGCATCGATCACCTGGAGCGCCATCTCACCCAGCTGATGCAGCGCCGCGAGCGTCTTGAGCAGGAACAGAAGCAGCTCGACAGCCAATCGCTGGAACGCGAAATCACCGAGCTGGAAAGCCGGGCGGCAGAACGCCAGCAGGCGGCGGGCGGCTTGCAGGAACAACTCGAAGCTTTGCGAACCCGTATCGACGAACTGCGCGAAAGCACCCGCCACCAGCAGCGCGAACTCAACCAGGCACAGGGTGAGCAGCAGGATATCCGCGGGCGTTTGTCCTCCCTGCAGGCGTTACAGCAAGCCGCACTGGGCGAGAACCAGGGTGAAGTCAAACACTGGCTGGAGGCACAGGGCCTGAGTGATGCCCCGCGTCTCGCCAAGCAACTCGACGTGGACAGCGGCTGGGAACGTGCCGTGGAGACCGCGCTGGGCTTTTACCTGGAAGCGGTATGTGTCGAAGGCAGCGATGCCGTGGCCGACACACTGGCCGACCTCAAACAGGGCGCCCTGTCGCTGGTCGATACCACCGCGAGCGTGGCGGACGAGGCCGGCAGCGCCGGCATGCTGTTAACACAGAAAGTCCGCGCACCCTGGTCGCTGAATGGCCTGTTATCCGGCATCTATGTGGCTGACAGTCTCAGTGATGCCCTGCAAATGCGCACCCGTCTGGCCGCACATGAATCGGTGGTCACGCGTGACGGTATCTGGGTCGGTCCCGGCTGGTTGCGCGTGGCGCGTGATGCCGATGGCAAGTCAGGTGTGCTGGAACGCGAAAAAGAAATCAATGCGTTACAAGAGAAACTTAAAGCAAAACAACAGATAATTAGCGACCTCGAAAGCGCCCTGGAAGCCGGTCGTGGTGAGCTGCAGAACGACGAGGCCCGGCGAGAGGAAATGCAGGTCGAGGCTAACCGTGCCCACCGTGACTTCAGCGATGCCCGCGCCCAGTTCGATGCCCGCCGTACCCGTCTGGAACAAATCCACAAGCGTAATGAAGCACTCCAGCTGGAAGCCGGTGAAATCGCCAGCCAGCTGGGCGAAGACACCAGGGCCGCTGACGAGGCGCGTGCGCGTCTGCACGAAGCCTTGTCTACGATAGATACACTGGCCGACGAGCGCGAACAGCGTTCCGCCCAGCGCGACCAGTTGCGTAACGCCCTCGACACCGCGCGTAGCGAGGCACAGCGCGACCGTGACCAGGCGCATGAACTGGAACTGAAATACCAGTCCATGCACACCGAACAGGAAACCACCCAGCAGAACCTGGAGCGCATGCGCGGCCAGCAGGGCCACCTGCAACAGCGCCGCGAGGAACTGCGTCAGTCACTCGCCGGTGGTGAAGCCCCGTTGCAGAAACTGGGTGAAGAACTGGAAGTCGGCCTCAAGCTGCGCCACGAAGTTGAAACCGAACTCGCCGACCGTCGCCGCACGTTGGAAAGCGTCGAGCACAAACTGCGCGAAGACGAACAGAAACGCCATCAGAAAGAACAGCAGGCCGAACAACTGCGCGATCGCCTCGGCCAGGAAAAGCTCCACTGGCAGGAGATCAAGGTGCGTGGCGAAACCCTGCTGGAGCAAATTACCGAAAGCGGTTTCGAGCTGGCGCAGCTGGCCGAAGAAATGCCCGAAGACGCTGCGCTGGAAGCCTGGGAAACCGAGGCCGAAGCGCTGGCCAACCGCATCACCCGGCTTGGCCCCATCAACCTCGCCGCCATCGAGGAATTCGAGGAACAGTCCGAGCGCAAGAACTATCTCGATGCCCAGCACCTGGACGTCACCTCCGCGCTGGATACCCTGGAAAATGCCATCCGCAAGATCGACCGCGAGACACGTACCCGCTTCAAGGAAACCTTCGACAAGGTTAACATCGGCCTGCAGGCCATGTTCCCGCGTCTGTTCGGCGGTGGTCACGCCTACCTGGAACTGACCGGCGAAGACCTGCTCGATACCGGCGTGACCATCATGGCGCGACCACCGGGCAAGCGCAATAGCACCATCCACCTGTTGTCCGGTGGTGAAAAGGCACTGACCGCCGTGGCGCTGGTATTTTCTATTTTCGAACTCAACCCATCGCCGTTCTGTCTGCTCGATGAGGTCGATGCACCACTGGATGATGCCAACGTCGGCCGTTTCTGCGAAATGGTGAAGGAGATGTCCGAGCGTGTGCAGTTCGTGTTCATTACCCATAACAAGATCACCATGGATCTTGCCCACCGGTTGACCGGCGTTACCATGCACGAACCGGGCGTTTCACGTCTGGTCTCTGTGGATGTTGACGAGGCCGTGCAACTCGCGGCGGTCTAGCCGGTATGGATGATCTGCGCGTCATCCTGCTACTGACCGGCGCCGCATTTATCGCCGGTGTATACCTCTGGTCCCGATTACAACAGCGCCCCGCGCGACGCGCGAAGCGTACGGCAACGCGCGGTGCTGCGCACGGCGACACCGACGCAGCCGATATCGAACAGGAACTGGCGCGTATGGACAAGCTGGTTGCCGAGCGCGACCACGACCCCGATTGGCATGATCCACTGGAACAAGGCGACAGCCATTCTGATGCCCCACCAAACCCCGGGGAACAGATTTATGTTATCTCTGTCATTGCTGAAGACAACGAACCCTTCCCCGGTGACAAACTCCTCAAGGCGTTCGCCAACAACGATCTGGTGCATGGCAAAAAAGGCATTTTCGAACGTCACGTGGAGCGGGACAGTCGCGATATTGCCGTGTTCGGCGTCGCCAACCTGGTCAAACCTGGCACCTTCCCGCGCGACATGCCCGTGTTCACCACGCCTGGTGTCACCCTGTTCCTGCAACTGCCATGCGCCATCGGTGCGCTGGATGCCTTCGACGATTTCGTGAACACTGCCGAACGTCTCGCTGTGGAACTGGCCGGCGAACTGCGCGATGAGAAACACCAGTTACTGACCCACCAGGGACTGATGCAGGTGCGCGAACAGATTGCTGCATCACAGGCCCGCTCGCGTATCGCGGCGTCCTGATCCAGACGGAACCTGTCTTGAACGTCGAACAACGCATTGACGAGTTGCGTGAGCAGCTTCGTTACCACAACTATCGGTATTATGTGCTCGACGACCCGGAAATCCCGGACGCCGAGTACGACCGTCTGCTGCGTGAACTACAGGCACTGGAAGCCGAACACCCGGCACTGGTCACCCCGGATTCCCCCACACAACGTGTCGGCGCACAACCGCTGGAAGGCTTCGGTGAAGTCCGCCACGAAGTCCCCATGCTGTCGCTGGACAACGCATTCGATAACGAAGAACTGGCCGAGTTCGA
>CAZVBD010000079.1:0-11224 GCA_964625255.1 uncultured Thiohalobacter sp.
TGCCAGGCCCCTATAAAGCGAGCAAGCCGCGATTTTTCGTCCTGCTGGATAAAAAAAAGCCGTTTGTCGCAATTCCTCATCCGCTGGTCGGAATACGATTTACTACGACAATAATTTGACGTTAAGTACACCATCATGAAAAACGAAAACGGATTCACATTGGTAGAACTGATGATCACCCTGGCGATCGTGGCGATCCTGCTGACAATCGGCGTGCCGAGTTTTCAGACCTTCATCCTCGACAACCGACTCGTCACACAGGCGAATCGAATTGCCACTGACATCAATATGGCCAGAAGTGCTGCCATCAAGTATCAGCGTTCCGGAAAGATTTGCGTCAGCTCCAATTCAACCACTGCGGCACCCAGCTGCACAGGTGGTACGGACTGGTCACAGGGCTGGATTGTGTGGGTAGACAAGAATCGGGATGGATCACCTGATGTACCGGGTGAAATTGTGGTGGCTGCCGAGGCACTGTCAGGTACGACCACACTGACAAGCACAGCACTGAGTACGATTTCATACGATTCACGTGGTTTTGCCACCATCACAGACACGTTGACGCTTTGTGATGACCGCACCGGTGAAGTTGGGCGCAACATCGACATTCGCGGTGCCGGTCGAATCAACATCTCCAAAAACACCACCAGCTGTTAATGATCAGGAAAAATGGTAGCGGATAACGTCACATGTCAAATGCAAAGCACATAATTATATCAGGCCGTCTGTCACGTCAGCAGGGCTTCACCATGATCGAGGTACTGGTGACGGTCATTATCCTGTCAATCGGCCTACTGGGTCTTGCCGGGTTACAGGCTACGTCCTTGCGCAATAACCAGAGTGCATTCCTTCGCTCCCAGGCAACTATCCTTGCCTACGATATTGCTGACCGTATACGTGCAAATGGCACAGCAGCCATTAATGGTGACTACGAATTTGACTCAAGTAGTGGACTTCCTGTCACTGTAGCCGATTGCACAACATCAACCGGGTGTTCCACTGCTGCCATGGCACAAAATGACCTGGCCAACTGGAGTACTGCTGTAACCACCTTGCTGCCAGATGGTGCTGGCATTGTTTGTCTTGACAGCGACCCTAACCTGGCTGGCTGCGATGGCAGTGGCACACAATTTGTTATCACCATCTCATGGACCGAGATTGAAGACGGAAGCACCTCCACCTTTGTCACGAGTTTTCAGCCATGAATACCTGTTTCATATCAGCAAAACGACACTGGAATACCGGCTTTACACTGGTTGAAATGATGATTGCCATGTTGCTGAGCGTCATTTTGCTCGGAGGGGTTATACAGATTTCCTCCAGTACAAAAGCCACCTATCGCACCAACGAAGCCGTCGCACAACTTCAGGAAAATGGCCGCTTTTCAGTCGAAATACTGGCGAGAGATATTCGTATGGCAGATTTCTGGGGTTGCGCCAACAATGTCACTCTGGTGAAAAATAACCTGAAGAACGGTGGAACTGGTTATATTGACTTTGCAAATGGAGGCGTGGGTGGAGTCGAAGGAGGAAGCTCGCCTGACACACTAATCCTGCGTGGTGGTTTCAATAGCGGTGTCCCGGTTGTGCCCCCCTTTAGCCCGCAAGCTTCGGCGGCTATTCATGTCTCCAACAGCAATGGGCTCAACCAGGATGACATCGTGATAGTCAGTGACTGCTCGTCTGCTGACGTATTCCAGCTTAATAATGACCCAGGTTCCTCTGGCACATTAGTACACAATACAGCACCTGGAAACCCCGGAAATGAAAACTCGGCAAGTATTGGAAGTTGCCCGGGGGCTAACGCACATTGTCTCTCCAAGATTTATGCTGGAGATGCCACTGTATATCCTGTACAGCAACTCACCTATAGCATTGGCGCAGGCACTTCAGGCCAGCCAGCCTTGCTCCGTAACGGGCAAGAACTGGTAGATGGAATTGAAGACCTGCAAGTACTCTATGGAGAAGATATCGACCCTCCTGAAACTGCAGGCTCAGGCTCTGCAAACCGCTATGTTCCTGCCGACCAGGTCTCCAACATGAACAAAGTTGTCAGCATTCGCTTTGCGCTGGTTGTCCGGAGTTACGAAGATAATGTGACGACAGGTCAGACCTACGATGTCCTCGGCACATCCAAAACATCAGCTGATAATCGTTTGCGACAGGTTTATACCTCTACTGTCAGCATACGTAATCGACTCAAGTAATGAACGCAAAGATGAAACCTGCCATGAAAACACTAAATACATTCAACCCGGACCCTCGTTTCCAACAACGTGGAGCAGTACTCGCTGTTTCACTCATGATCTTGTTGGTCATGACCATGATCGGCATCAGCGGCATGCGTGGAACCGTACAACAGGAACGCATGGCGAGCAACACCAAAGACCGCAACCAGGCATTCCAGACTGCCGAATCGGCTATGCGCGATGCAGAAGTCTATATCGAAACTATTGTGACAACCGGTGGTTTTGATGGAAGCGCAGGCCTGTTCAGCGAAGCTCAGGCCGAGCCTGATCTTTTTGCATCTACAACGTGGACGGACAATACAACCTCTATTGACGCTACAAATGTGCCTGGATCATATTCACCACCACGTTATTTCATAAAACAGTTTAGCACTATACCTGGTATCCAGGGCGCCATGAACCTGTCGGGTTACGGTGATAACAAAGGCATTGGCGACGTAACTGCATTCAGGATAACAACGCGTGGAATCGGTGCATCACAAGATGATGATGGAGCATCCACAGAGGTTGTGCTGCGTTCTTATTACGGACGTATTTTCTGATCAAGAGAACCGGAATTGACATTGTTTGTTGAAGAAAACCATCCCTCGGGGGTAAAAGGCCATGAGTAAAAATACATCTATAAAACTGAATATGCTGACTGCCAGCATCATGACCTGCCTGGTAGCATCACCTGCGATAACTCATGCCGCACCTGGTACACTGGCGAATACACCACTATTTCTTCAAAGCAATGTCGAACCCAATATTTTGTTTCTTCTGGATGACTCCGGCAGTATGGACTGGGAAGTCCTGAGCCGTGATTTTGATGAAGGCGGAAGATTTACGGGCACTCAGCCTGACGGGAGCAGTCCTGCTGGTACTGGTAGCGTCAAGCATCGTGACAGCAATGACGACGGGAATGCCAATTGTGGTTTCGGCAGCGGTTCCTTCTTCGGCTACCTGTATGGCGTTGAATTTGGTATCAACAACTATGGCGATAACGGTAATGACTGTAACACGGCTGATGATGAGTCATGGCGCTTCCGCAACAGCGACTTCAACCCGCTATACTTTGACCCGAATAAAACGTATGCACCATGGTCAGGCGTAGACTCAAACGGAACTCCATTTGACGACATTGAGATAACCGCTGCCCCTGCCAATCCCTTCAACCCGGGCGGAGAAACAATCGACCTCACTCAACATAATTCCAACTGGGGTGGTGGTACAACGCGTAATACCAGTGATCGTGATAACGATGGGAGCCCTGATGGGTTCCGTTATTACACGTGGATAGACCTGGACAACGACGGTCAATTTGATGACGGAGAGGAAACAGAGCATCTGATAAAAAATGAACCTGGCCCGATTCAACAGAACTTCGCTAACTGGTTCAGCTATTACCGAAGCCGGCAATATGTTGCCAAAGCAGCTTATGGACAAGTTATAGCCTCCACCAATGCGGCGCGCATGGGTTTCGTGACATTGCATAATAACAATAATGTTAATACAGCGATAACCACTATGAACAATGATCCGGCAACGGGTGGTAAACGAACGCTGCTTGATGCGCTGTATTCCTTCCAGCCCAATGGCGGCACCCCGTTACGTTCAACACTAAACCATGCGGGTCGTTACCTGGCTTGTGAAACCAACAATTTCTTCGGTTCCTGCCCGGCAGTTTCAGTCAGTAACGGTGGTGAGTGCCAGCAAAACTTTACTGTTGCCATGACCGATGGCTTCTACAATGGTGGTTTTGACCTGACTAATGAAGCGCGACCATCCGCCAGTAGTGACAACGAAGACGGTGATGGTGACAGCAACTGGGATGGCGCTTCTTTTGCTGATGCACAAGGCAATACGCTAGCTGATATCGCCATGCATTATTATGAAAAGGACCTTCGCTCTTCTGTTAACAACGATGTACCAACACTAACCGGCATAGACGAAAATGATGCACAACATATGGTGACATATACCATTGCATTTGGTGTCGATGGAACCATGACTGCCATGCCTCTGAACAAAACCGATGCCTATGCATGGCCAAGTCCCTTCGATAATAGCAATAGTCTCAGAGATGCAAGAAGGATTGATGATCTCCGTCATGCCGCCTGGAATGGCCGTGGTGAGTTTTTGAGTGCACAGAACCCACAAGATCTGATTACCGGAATGCGTGATGCCCTTGGCTCGATTTCTGGCAGGACTGGTTCAGCAGCTTCCGTGGCCTTTAATTCAGGCTCACTCAGCACCAACTCGGAAGTTTATCTTGCCCTGTTTAACAGTGAGAACTGGAGTGGTGATTTGTTCGCATATGGTCTGAATCCATTAACAGGCGATATCAGCAGCACTTCTACCTGGTCTGCATCTACCCAGCTTGATGCCAGGAATATTACATCCAATCCCAGGGTCATTCTCACATTTGGTGATACCGATAACAATAATACAGCAGACGAAGGCGCCGTACTTCGGTGGTCAAATCTAACGACTTCACAAAAGAATGATTTCCGTACGAATTCCAGCGGCTCCCTGGACAATGAAGCAACAGGCATGGCAAGACTGGGTTATATCCGGGGTGATCGAAACTGTGAACCCGCTTCAGTCGGCACCTGTAACTACAATGGCGCCTCACCCGCATTTACTTCCAAGAGCCTGCGCGAACGTGCCAGCCGTCTTGGTGACATCATGCACTCAGGGCCGGTATTTGCAGGTGTCCCGGAGTCTAACTGGCCAGATACAGCGCCTTTTCCCAGCACTACTGGTAGCACATACAGCGAATATCAGACAAACCAGTCATCTCGTCAGGGCGTTATCTATGTAGGTGGTAATGATGGAATGTTACATGCCTTTAACCAGGCTGATGGCAATGAAATACTCGCTTACGTACCCAGCCAGCTATTCTCGACAAATGCTACAGAGGGTCTGCACTACCTGACTGATCCTAACTATTCGCATCGTTACTACGTCGATCAGACTCCAACAATCGTCGATGCCTACGTCAAAACCACGCCGACAGATACTGCAGACTGGAAGACTGTACTGGTTGGCAGTTTGCGTGGTGGCGGCCGCGGCCTGTTTGCACTGGACATCACAGATCCGACAACCTTCTCCGAAAGTGGCAGTACACCGAAGGATATCGTTATGTGGGAATTCAACAACACCGATGATGCTGACCTCGGCTTTACGTTCAGTCGTCCATCTATCGTCCCGCTGGAAGGCCCTGGAAACACTATTAAATGGGCTGCTATTTTCGGAAATGGCTATAACGATACGGGTGATGGAAAGGCAAAACTGTTTATCCTGCTACTGGAAGCAGGCCTGGATGGAACCTGGACAGCCGGATCAGATTATTTTGAAATTTCTACCGACGTTGGAAGTACGGCCAATAGAAATGGCCTGGCAACACCTGCCGTTATTGATAGTGATGGTGATGGCTTTGCAGACCGCGTGTATGCCGGTGACCTGCGTGGCAATATGTGGGCATTTGATTTATCCGGCTCTGCCACCAACAACTGGGGCTCCGCTTACAATGCTGGAATCAACCCGGTTCCATTATTTACAGCAGACAGCAACCAGCAAATTACCTCAACACCGATTATTGTCCGCAATCCGAACCAGCCGACTTCGACCACGAACCGGCCCAATACACTGGTTATCTTTGGAACGGGTCAATATCTGAGCACGGCCGATATTACTACGACCAGTACACAATCCATGTATGGAATCTGGGATGCCGGCACCAGCTCGCTGAGTCGCACCGATCTGATTAAACAAACAATTTCCACGGGCATAACATCCGAAAGCGTAGCCGGACGGACCCTGACGGATAACCCTGTGGATTACAGTGCTCCAGAATATGGCTGGTATATGGATTTTCTCACAACAGGTGAACGCTCTATTACAGATGCCGTAATTCGTGGAGACCTGGTGTTCTTCAACACCACGATCCCGGACTCAAACCCGTGTAACTTTGGTGGTACCGGTTGGTTGATGGTCGCAAAGTGGATAAATGGTGGCAGACCCGACACCTCTGCTTTCGACCTGAACGGCGATGGCACCATCAATAATCTGGATGAAATCGCAAGTGTGGGTGCAGCTGGCCAGGTAATTGATGGTCTGCCTACAGCACCGGTCAACCTTGGCAATAAACGTTACGTCGCCACTACAGAAACAACGGGGGGAGACTCAATAGGAGTGACAGATATTCAGAATCTTACAGGCCCCAACACAGGCCGTCTGTCATGGGAAGAAATTGAGTTATAACACCGGATAAAGGAGAGCAATGATGAAAAGATTTCTCACTACAGCTGGCTTGATTTTGAGTCTGGCACTCTGGACCACGGTATATGCCGCACAATTTCCGGAGCATTATCCCAAAAACGGGTTCCAGCGCACCGGCATTATTGACCGGATTGATTTCGGTGATAGACAGATCGTAATCAATGACTCGTTATTTACACTGGCTGATAATGTAAAGCTCAACTCCCTGTCAAAGGAAGGAGATTCTCTCGGTCGACTTCATAAAGGAACAAGTGTTGGCTACAGCTACGACAAGCTGGATGGCCAGAAAATTATCACAACTATATGGCTGTTACCCAGCCGTTATGGACAATCCAGGAATTAAGGAGATCTCAGGCATGAAAAATCAGTACGGGTTTACCCTGATTGAACTTATGATCGTCGTCGCCATCGTCGGCATCCTGGCCAGCATTGCCTACCCGGCCTACCAGGACCAGGTTCGCAGTTCACGGCGGGCGGACTGTGAAGGTTCCCTGCTTGGCCTTGCGAATGCGCTGGAACGCTTCTACACAGCCAACAATACTTTCTCTGGCGCCACAGTTGGTGCCGTTGCCGGTGCTATTTACCCGAGCCAGTGCCCGATCGATGGCGGGACAGCGACATACACCCTTTCAATAGCTGCAGCCAGCGGCTCATCGTACTCTCTCCAGGCTGTACCGACAGGGCCACAGCTCAGTGATAAATGTGGAACCCTGACACTGACAAGTACTGGCGTAAAAGATGTAAGTGGTGCAACGACAGGTATTACTGCGACGGATTGCTGGTGACACGCAACGCCTTTGGCATCGCAAAAGTAATCGTCTCTTCGCGGCCGGCCAGTTCCTGAATGCCGGCCGCACCCCATTCTTCCAGACGGGTGATCACTTGCCTGACCAGCACCTCCGGTGCCGAGGCGCCGGCTGTTACACCCACTGTGACTCCCTTCTGTAACCAGTCACGTTCTATCTGTTCAGGTCCATCGATAAGATACGCTTTCACACCACGCTGTTCGGCCAGCTCACGCAAGCGGTTCGAATTGGAACTGTTCGGGGAACCGACGACCAGCAACAAGTCAACCTGTACCGCCAACTGACGCACCGCATCCTGCCGATTCTGGGTGGCATAACAGATATCATCCTTGCGCGGCCCCTCAATCCCGGGAAAACGCAAACGCAATGCATCGATTACTCTGGCAGTATCATCCATCGAAAGTGTGGTTTGCGTAACGTAGCTGAGATGCGTGCCATCACGGACAACGAGCTGTTCAACATCATCAATATTTTCCACCAGGTAAATCTGGCCACCAGCGGAGGTATCGTACTGCCCCATGGTGCCTTCCACTTCCGGGTGTCCCTCGTGCCCGATCAGAATACACTCACGCTCATCACGGCTGTAACGCGCGACTTCCATATGCACCTTGGTCACCAGGGGACAGGTCGCGTCAAACACTCGCAAACCACGTCGCTGCGCTTCTTCCTGCACAGCACGCGATACACCATGCGCACTGAAAATCACCGTTCCGTTATCCGGAACCTCATCAAGTTCATCAACGAATACTGCACCGCGCTCACGCAAATTACTGACGACGTAGCGATTGTGTACCACTTCGTGGCGAACATAGATCGGCGCATCAAAAAGTTCAAGTGCACGCTCGACGATATCGATCGCACGGTCTACACCGGCACAAAAACCGCGTGGATTAGCCAGTAATACCTGCATGAACGTTTCCTCGCCTTACGCCTCATCAAGTGGCGGGTATTCCACGTCAAGAATCTCGACTTCGAAGATGATCTCGCGGCCAGCCAACGGGTGATTGAAATCGACCTTTACCTGGTCATCGAGCACTTCAAGTACAGCGCCGGGAATTTCCTGTTCATGTTCATCGGAAAAGCCGACAATCTGTCCTGGCTCTGGCGATATATCGGCAGGGAACACAGCGCGATCCATCCATTTGATTGCCTCTTCACGACGCGCTCCAAAAGCTTGTCCCGGCATCAGCGTTAACGTCTGCTGACTACCGGGGCGCAGCCCGTACAGTGCAAGCTCCAGCCCTTCGTCGAGCGTCCCGTCCCCCATCACAAAGGTAGCCGGTTCTTCACCAAAACTGCTATCGGCCTCCATACCATCCGCCAGGCGCAGGGCATAGTGCATCGTGACACGGCAACCTACGGAAATCGACATATCAGTCTGACTCTCGTCGCGTAAACAGGCTGTCCCAGATCAGCAGGGCGGCACCGACTGAAATAGCCGAATCGGCAATATTGAATGCCGGCCAGTAATACCCCCTGTAATACAGCTGGATGAAATCCACCACATGACCCAGCCACAAGCGATCAATCAGGTTTCCAACTGCACCACCCAGTACCAGTGACAGCGCAATGGCGAGCAGCAAATGGCCGGACTTCAGACGACGCAACCAGAGGATCAAAAATACCGTTGCAGCGGTGGAAATCACAACAAAAAACCAGCGCTGCCAACCTGATGCATCACTCAAAAAACTGAATGCCGCACCCGGGTTATACAACAAGGTCAGATTAAAGAACGGGAAGATAGCGAGCGGCTCACCATAAGCCAGGAGATTATCTGCCAGCAATTTGGTTATCTGGTCCAGCACGACAACCAGCAGTGCAAGTCCCAACCATTTTTTCATATCGATATTCCGGCGTCAGGCAAAACGCCGTAGCTCCCCGTCACCATCGATGTTTTCTATACAGCGCCCACACAGTTCAGGATGCTGGCTACTGGAACCCACATCCTCACGATGATGCCAGCAACGCACACACTTGGCAGATACTGAGGGTCGCACCAGAATACCGAGCTTCGCTTCACCCAGTTCTGCATTTACCGCATCGGCAGGCTGCTCGGCCACTGCATGCAAGTGCGCACGGGAAGTGATCAGGACAAAGCGCAACTCATCCTCAAGACGATTAAGCTTCTCCAGCCACACATCATCACAATACAGGTCCACCTCGGCATCCAGCGAGGAACCGATGTCACCTGCCACACGCAATTTTTCCAGTTCTTTGCCGACTGCCTCGCGTACCGACAGCACATCCTGCCAGTAGGTCATATCAAAACGTGCAGCGGCTTTATCATCGGCCGGGAACATATCCGGTAACACAGCCCAGGCTGATAACAACACTGACTCGCCGTGCTCACCTGGCAGATTGCGCCAGATTTCCTCGGCGGTAAAACTCAGAATCGGCGCCAGCCAGCGCGCCAGCGCATCCACGATATGATACATCGCCGTCTGTGCCGAGCGCCGCGCTACACTGTCCGGTTGCGTGGTGTACTGACGATCCTTGATCACATCAAGATAGAAACCACCCAGGTCATTCGCACAGAAATTATGTACCTTCTGGTAGATATGGTGAAATTCATAGGCTTCATAGGCTTGTGTGACTTCGTCCTGTAACCGGGCTGCACGCGCGACAACCCAGCGATCCAGCATCAACATATCCCCGGGTGGCAAAAGGTGCTGAACCGGATCAAAGCCATGGATATTGGCGAGCAGGAAACGCGCCGTATTACGCATGCGCCGGTAGGCATCTGCCGTACGTTTGAGGATCTCATCCGACACGTTCATTTCATTGCGGTAATCCGTCGCCGCAACCCAGAGGCGCAGGACATCGGCCCCCAGACTGTTAACAATCTTTTGCGGTGCCACAACATTGCCCTTTGACTTGGACATCTTCTGTCCTTTGGCATCCACGGTAAACCCATGGGTCAGCACCTGTCGGTAAGGAGCCTTGCCGTGCATCGCTACCGACGTCAGCAAAGAGGACTGAAACCAGCCGCGATGCTGATCCGAGCCTTCCAGGTAGAGGTCTGCGGGGAAACCCAGCTCCTTGCGTCGTTCCAGAACGCACTGGTGCGTCGTGCCGGAGTCAAACCAGACATCCAGTGTATCGGTAACCTTGTCATACTGTGCCGTCTCGTCGCCAAGCAGCTCGATTGCATCCATTTCAAACCAGGCATCGATACCCTGTCGTTCTACACGTAGTGCAACTTCCTCAATCAACCGTGCTGTATCCGGGTGTAGTTCGCCCGTCTGTTTGTGTGTAAACAATGCAATCGGCACACCCCAGGTACGCTGCCGTGACACACACCAGTCGGGTCGGCCCTGCACCATACCTTCGATACGCGCCTTCCCCCAGTCCGGCAACCACTCCACCTCACCGATAGCCTGCAAGGCAGCCTTGCGCAGACCTTTCTGTTCCATACTGATAAACCATTGCGGTGTCGCACGGAAGATGATCGGTGTTTTGTGGCGCCAGCAATGCGGGTAGCTGTGTTGCAATGCCTCGACATGTACCAACATGCCCTTCGCTTTCAACACATCAATGACATCATCGTTGGCGGAAAATACATGCTTGCCGGCAAACAGTTCAGTGTCTTCAAGAAAAACCCCGTTAGCGCCCACCGGGTTATCGACCGGTATGCCATAGCGCTGGCCAACCACATAGTCATCCTGACCGTGTCCGGGCGCGGTATGCACCGCACCGGTACCGGCTTCCGTAGTGACATGGTCTCCGAGAATCACCGGCACTTCACGATCATAAAAGGGATGAGCGAGCTTCAGGTGTTCGAGATCCGCACCCTTGCAATAGGCCACTACCTGGTACTTGTCACAGTCGTAGCGCAGCATGGCATCTTTCAGTAGCGCCTCGGCAAACAACAGGCGCTCTGTACCACGTCCCAGGTCAGCCTGTACCA
>CAZVBD010000080.1:0-11191 GCA_964625255.1 uncultured Thiohalobacter sp.
CATCCACTTCCTCAACCGTGTCACTGAGGAAAAACAACGGCACGATCTCCACCAGGCCACCAATACTGACCACGATCAGGGTCAGCACGACAAGCAGACCGGCGTTGGTTTCTATACTTTCGTGTTTAATCACTTTCGGGTTACTCCGGAATCAGGTACGCGCCATTCTGGCGGCGAGTTTGGCATCCAGTTCGGTGGCTTCAACACGCGCCCTGCGTATGGTCATGGCCATGTTGTACGCCATCACTACGACACCGGAAACGAAGAACAGACCGCCCAGGGCACGCACCACATAGGGGCTGTGCAGGAAGACGACGGTTTCCACGAAGGTGTAGGCGAGGTTGCCGTAGTCATCGAAGCTGCGCAGCATCAGGCCCTGGAAGATACCGGCCACCCACATGGCAGTGATGTACAGCAGGATACCGATGGTAGCCAGCCAGAAGTGTATGTACACCAGGCGTGTGCTGTACAGGCGGGTGTCATACAGGCGCGGCATCATATGGTAGAACGAGCCGAACGATACCATGGCCACCCAGCCCAGCGCGCCCGAGTGCACGTGGCCAATGGTCCAGTCGGTGTAGTGCGATAACGCGTTGACACTTTTCAGCGACATCAACGGGCCTTCGAAAGTCGACATACCGTAGAACGACAGCGAGGTAATCAGGAACAGCATGATCGGATCGGTGCGCAGTTTGTCCCAGGCGCCCGACAGGGTCATGATGCCGTTGATCATGCCGCCCCAGGAGGGCAGCAGCAGCATGATGGAAAATGTTGCCGCCAGCGTGGAGGTCCAGTCCGGCAATGCAGTCCAGTGCAGATGGTGTGCACCGACCCACATGTACAGGAAGGAAAGCGCCCAGAAATGCACAATAGACAAGCGGTAGGAATAAACAGGGCGTCCCGCCTGCTTGGGCACGAAGTAATACATCATGCCGAGGAACGCGGCGGTCAGGAAAAACCCGACGGCATTATGCCCGTACCACCACTGGGTCATGGCATCCTGCACACCGGAGAACAGGCTATAGGATTTGATCGAGAACAGGCCAACCGGTACCGCAAGATTATTGAAAATGTGTAACAGTGCAATAACCAGTATGTATGCGATGAAGAACCAGTTCGCCACGTAAATATGTGGCTGTGATCGACGCCGCAGAGTTTGCACATAGAGGATGAAGTAAATCACCCAGGTCACCAGGATGATCAAATCAATCGGCCATTCAAACTCGGCGTATTCACGCGCCTGCGTATAGCCCAGTACATAACTGACCGCACCCAGCGCCACGGCAGCCTGCCAGCCCCAGAAGGTAAGGGTTGCCATCCAGTCGCTGTACAGACGCGTTTGACAGGTACGCTGAACAATATAATAAGACGTCGCGAACAGCGCGCTGCCACCAAAACCGAAAATCACCAGTGTGGTGTGTACCGGTCTCAGTCGACCGAAAGTCAGTTCCGGAATATCAAAGTTCAGAAAAGGCCACGCCAGTTCTGATGCGATGTACACCCCGGTACTCATACCGAGTATGCCCCACACCAGCGCCATAACAGCGAACTTTTTAATGATTTCGTAGTTGTACTGTTGTGTACTTGCCATACCTGCCTGCGCCATGTCTTTCCGCCTCGTAAGTGCAATCCGGCCATTGACCCGGAAAGCGGGCCACAAAATCGGCACATTCTAATATACGAAACTATCCCGGGTAAAGCCCATCGGGAAAAAGCGGGATATACATTCTGTACATAATAGCCACCCAGTGTAGTTCAGGATAGGTGACGAAGGCGTAAATTTACTTATGCCGTCAGATTAACCAGATTCAACAGGTAGGGGACATAGTGATCAACAAGCAGAAAGGCAAACAGCGCCATCAGGTAGACAATTGAATAGCCAAATGTCTTCATTGCCTGCTTGTCACTGTCGTCGTGCATCAGCGCCCAGGCGTGGTAAAGGAATCCGGCACCCAGCCCGAGCGCACCGACAAGATAGAGCAGACCACTCATGTGCGTGACAAATGGCATCACCGTCACGACCACCAGTAAAATGGTATACAACAACACCTGCAGGCGCGTGAACTGTACGCCGTGTGTCACCGGCAACATCGGTATGTCGACCTTGGCGTATTCGTTGCGTCGATGGATCGCCAGCGCCCAGAAATGGGGCGGCGTCCACACGAAGATAATCAGGAATAACAACAAGGCATTGGGATCAACTGTGCCGGTCACAGCGATCCAGCCCAGCACCGGTGGCGCGGCACCGGCGGCACCACCAATGACAATATTCTGCGGCGTGGCACGTTTCAGATAGAGGGTGTAGATCACGGCATAGCCAATCAGTGAAGCAAAGGTCAGCACGGCGGTAAGGGTGTTGACGAACTCCACCAGAATCCACATGGCCAGCGTACCAAGCACCAGCGCAAAGGTAAGGCAATTGCGACGCGTCATGGTACCGCGGGCAACCGGCCGGTTACGCGTACGCGCCATCTGCGCATCAGCATACTGATCAACCACGTGATTGATGGCCGCAGCGGCAGCGGCAGCCATCCCTATACCCAGCGTCCCGAAAATCAACGGCTGCCATGGCACCATACCCGGTACGGCGAGAAACATGCCGACCAGTGCGGTGAATACAATCAGCGCAACGACCTTCAGCTTGCACACGCCGAGATAATCCCGCCAACGAATACCCGGTGAGGCCGTCATTGAATAACTCATGCTTTTCCCCTGCGCCACACGGTTATTTTACCCTAATCCGGAGTACTTCAAGAGCTTCTCCAGATCCTTGATCATGCCCCGTGGCTCCTGGCCCGGTTCGTATTTCATCATCAGGTTACCCAGCGGATCAACCAGGTAGACACGGTTTGCCATCAGCGGATCCTGTCCGTCCAGAACAAAGGGCTGCAACAACGCTTTCTCGTCGCCGGCCGGTACAATCACCTGACCGGGAAAATGTTCCTGCAATTCCTGTTGTTGCGAGGTATTAACGCCTTCCATGTCCCATAACATCAGCCGTTGCAGGCGGTCGATATTCTTGCCCTGGGCCAGACGAATCTGCCGGATGTTGTACAACTGCTCGACACAGGGTCGTTCACAAGCGCCTTTCATCAGGTAGAGCATTGTCCACTTGCCGCGCAAGAAGGTTTCATCAATCGTTTTACCCGATACCGTTTGCAGATCAAATGCCGGTAACTTGCGCACCGGCTGAACCAGATCACCGTTATTCGTTGTGGTTTCAGGTTTCCAGTCCGGAAACAGCGTGATGACCAGCGTGGCCAGAATCAGTGGGGCCGCAAATATTGTCAGCACCAGCACCATGGAAACCCGCGCACGCCGTTGGTTTACACCCGGCCCCGGAACAGCAGTTGAATCGTTTTGCACCATTAATTTACTCTTCGTGTATTCACAACCAGATAGATAATCAGCAAGGTTATAGCCAGACCAAACCATTGTACGGCATAAGCGATGTTCCGCTCGGGACCAAACCCGGTCATGGGTTTCCAGTCGCGCACATAACCTTCAGGCTCCTCAGCATCCAGCAGCAAGACAATCGGTAACAACGGCCGCCCCAGCTCAGCAGACAATGTCTCGATACGAATCCGTTGAATACGCCAGGGCCAGTCTTGCCGAGGATCTTCTTCACCCAGCATAAACACTTTTTCAGGCGGCATTTTCAAACGCCCCAAAATCTGTTGCCGCTGCTCGGGTACCGTTATGTCCGGGAGAATATCGCGGCTTTGTCCCAGGGGGACCCAGCCTCGATTGACCAGCACTGCCACTCGTGAATCATGAAACACAAACGGCGTTAGTACCTGGTAGCCCGCCCGCCCGGCGTGTGTTCGATTATCGAGTAGAAACTGGTGATGGTCATCATAGTGTCCCGTCACAACAGCGCTACGGTAATTCAAACCATCGATCGACTTCAGGCTTGCCTCAAGCCGTAAAACGGTCTGATCCTGTTCCTCACCATACTGTGCGAGCAGTGTGTTTTTTTGCTCCGCACGATCCAGCTGCCAGAAACCCAGAACAACCAGAAATACAAACATGACCACTGTGGCTATCGTCGGCCAGCGACCAGGAGTGAATTCAAAACGGCCAATTCGCATGTCGAAGAGAGTACGCAGCCGCTTATTCACTCGCAAGCGAAATCTGCTTACCCTATACTCAGAAACACTGATATTTACACCGGTATACGGACATGTGGATCAAGATTTTTATTGTTGCAACACTGGTTGCCATCGTTGTCAGCCTCGCCAGCGGCATGGTATTTCTGATCAGGGACAGGGGCAGGACTGAACGTACTGCCAGGGCATTGACCGTACGTATTGGTCTGTCGGTCGCCTTGTTTGGTCTGATTATGCTTGGCATCTTTACCGGCCATATCAAGCCACACGGTATCTATCCCGCCAGCCAGTCAGCCGCACAACTTTCACAATAAGAGAACGCCGCATAAGCGGCGCCCCCTGTTTCCTGCCCGCCTGTCTTCTGCCTACAGCAGGTAGACAAAGATAAACAAGCCCAGCCAGACGACATCCACAAAGTGCCAGTACCAGGCGACCGCCTCAAAACCAAAGTGCCGGTCAGCCGTGAAGTGCCCCTTTGCGCAGCGTAATGTGATCACGATCAGCATAATAGTGCCGAGGGTCACATGCAGGCCGTGGAAACCGGTCAACATAAAGAATGTGGAACCATAGATACCGGATCCCAGCGTCAGGTTATGGTGTTCGCTGTAAGCCTGGCCATACTCGTAAATCTGAAACCCCAGGAACGTCGCGCCAAGGATAACCGTTGCCAGCATCCACAATACCAGTGAACCACGATTCCCTTTCTTCAGCGCCCAGTGCGCGAACGTGATGGTGACACCACTCGACAACAACAACAGGGTATTCAGCGCCGGGATCTTCCAGGGATCGAGTAGCGTGAAGCTGCCACCTACATCACCTGGGCCATTGGTTGGCCAGGTAGCCTCCCAACCGCTCCACAGCAGCTCGTTGGTTCCCGGATCGCCGCCGCCCAGCCACGGCACAGCGAGCACACGCGCATACCAGAGTGCGCCGAAGAAAGCCGCAAAGAACATAACTTCAGAAAAAATGAACCAGCCCATCCCCCAGCGGAACGACTTGTCCACCTGCATGTTATAGGTACCGGCCTCGCTTTCATTGATGACAGTACGGAACCAGCCAAACACCATGAACATGAGAATGGCAAATCCGACCAGCATCACCGTACTGCCTGACCCTGAACCATTCAAAAAATGGGCAAATCCCTGCAGCATGACAAACAGGCCAACCGAACCGATAATGGGCCAGCCGCTGCCGTGGGGCACATAATAGCCACCGTTTGTTTCACTCATACTTCCGTCCTCATTTTGGCTGATATTTTTTCAGTTACGCGTACAAAGTGGCATACCGTCCGGGCAGCCTTCAGCTTATCCCGCCCGAGGAAGTCACTGACCAGAAAAACAGGGCCAGCACCCCACCTGCCACCGCTGCAAGCAGCAGGGCCAGGCGGATATTCGCGCGCTTCAGTTTTACATCATCATCAACAGACATCACATCTAACCCTGTATGCATGGCGCTTACTTAACCTCGGGCGCCATTGTGAAACTGTGGTAGGGCGGAGGTGAAGACAGCGTCCATTCCAGGCCTTCCGCGCCTTCCCAGACCTGGTCCGTTGCCTTGCTGCCACCCCGGACCGTTTTGATCACGATATAGACAAACAGCAACTGCGTCAGACCGAAGGCGAAACCACCAAGACTGGAAATCTCGTTAAACCCGGCAAACTGGGTTGAGTAATCCGGAATACGACGTGGCATGCCCGCCAGTCCCAGGAAGTGTTGCGGGAAGAACAGGACATTGACAAAAATCGCCGACAACCAGAAATGCAGCTTGCCGAGTTTTTCGTCATACATGTTGCCGGTCCACTTGGGCAGCCAGTAATAAACCGCCGCAAAAATGGAGAACACCGAACCCGATACCAGTACATAGTGGAAATGCGCCACGATGAAATAGGTGTCGTGATACTGAAAGTCAATCGGTGTAATCGCCATCATCAGGCCCGAGAAACCGCCGATGGTAAACAGCGTGACAAAACCGATGGAAAACAGCATGGGGGTTTCGAAAGTCATTGAGCCTTTCCACATGGTGGACACCCAGTTGAACACTTTCACCCCGGTAGGCACCGCAATCAGCATGGTGGCATACATAAAGAACAGTTCGCCGGTAAGCGGCAAGCCGACCGTGAACATGTGGTGCGCCCAGACGATGAACGACAGGAAGGCAATCGATGCCGTTGCATAGACCATGGAGCTGTAGCCGAACAGTCTCTTGCGCGCAAAGGTCGGGATGATCGCCGACACCACACCAAACGCCGGCAGGATCATGATATAGACCTCGGGGTGGCCGAAGAACCAGAAAATATGCTGGAACATGACCGGGTCACCGCCACCTGCCGCATTAAAGAATGACGTGTCAAAGAAACGATCCGTCAGCAGCATGGTTACCGCACCCGCAAATACCGGCATAACGGCAATCAGCAAGTACGCCGTAATCAACCAGGTCCAGACGAACAACGGCATCTTCATCATGGTCATGCCTGGCGCGCGCATGTTCATAATCGTTACGATGATGTTGATCGCCCCCATGATCGATGAAATACCGAGCAGGTGAACCGAGAAGATCAGGTACGGAAACGCGTTACCGGTCTGCAGTACCAGTGGCGGGTACATGGTCCAGCCACCCGCCGGCGCACCACCGTCCATGAACAGGGTGCTCACCAGCATGGTCCCTGCAAAAGGCAGAATCCAGAAGCTCCAGTTGTTCATCCGTGGCAGTGCCATGTCCGGCGCACCGATCATCATTGGTATCAGCCAGTTGGCCAGCCCGACAAAGGCCGGCATGACGGCACCGAACACCATGATCAGTGCATGCATGGTCGTCATGGAATTGAAGAACTGTGGGTCCACAAACTGCAGGCCGGGCTGGAACAGCTCGGCACGGATCACCATCGCCATGGCGCCGCCCACAAAAAACATGGCCAGTGAAAAGATAAGATAAAGGGTACCAATATCCTTGTGGTTGGTCGTAAATACCCAGCGAAGCAGTCCTTTGGGATGCGCTTCGTGATGTGCGTCGTGTGTTGTTGTTGCAGTACTCATTACTTCTCCTCCACGACCCTTAGCGGGCTGCCTTTATTTCTGAAGGTTGAACCAGGTCACCGGTGCTGTTACCCCATGCATTACGCTCATAGGTGATAATCGCAGCGAGATCGATGTCGTTCAGCTGGTCAGCAAACGCACTCATTGCCGTACCGGGCTTGCCATGCAGGACAATATCCACGTGTGCGGCTTTCGGACCTGCTGCTATCGCACTTCCCTTCAGCGCAGGGAAGGTGCCAGGTACACCCTCACCACTTGCCTGGTGACATGCAGCACAACTGCTGGTGTAGGCTTTTTTGCCACGCTCCATCAGTTCGGCCATCGACCAGTCGCGGTCAGCGCCGGCTGATGCGGCATTCATCTGCTGCCTCTGATCGGTCAACCACTGCTGGTAGTCCACCTCATTCTTGACAACAACCACAATCGGCATGAACCCGTGGTCCCTGCCGCAAAGCTCGGCACACTGGCCGCGGTAGGTCCCTTCCTTTTCTGCCTTAAACCACATTTCATTGATAAAGCCGGGAATCGCATCTTTTTTCATCCCAAGATCCGGCACCCACCAGGCATGTATCACATCGCTGGCCGTAATCATCAGTCGGACTTTTTTGTTGACTGGAACTACCACCGGGTTATCCACTTCCAGCAAGTAGTTCTCACCTTTTTCCTGCTGGTTATTGATCTGCGCTCTCGGCGTCGTCAGCGTACTGATGAAGCTCACACCCTCATCCAGGTAATCGTAGCCCCACTTCCACTGGTAACCGGTTACCTTGATACTGAGATCCGAATTACTGGTGTCTTCCATCATCACCAGCGCTTTGGTCGCCGGGATCGCCATACCAACCAGAATCAGAAAGGGAACGATCGTCCAGATAATTTCAACGGTGGTGCTTTCATGAAATTGGGCAGGTTTTGCGCCCCTGGACTTACGATGTAAGACAATGGATATAAACATGGCGGTGAACACCACCACGGCAATGGCCACACAGATCCACAGAATCAACATATGCAGACCGTAAATCTCGTGGCTGATGGGTGTAACACCCTGTCGCAGATTCAAAGCGTAATCTGCGGCGGCTCCTCCGGCGCTGGATAGTAAGGTAATACCCACCCATGCCGTCAGCAATCGCTTTATTTTAGACAAAAACATACCAGCTTCACTCCTTCCAACTCCCGAATACCAAATTTCTTATAATTTCGTGTTTTTTTATATTTCGTGCTCTGCGTCAGCTATGACGCAGGCACATCGCGCAACTGCCACGCGAGTTATTTACGCGGTCCGGACACTTCCATTACAAACCTGAACTGCTCTTCAGGTGCGCTAATTACCTGCTACTGCGCTCTGGATTGTCCACCCTACCCGATGATATCAACATAGTTTTCATGGACTTTCAACATTGACCGAATCACAACCGGCCGAAAACGTTGAAATTGTCGAATATTCCGGGTCACGAGAAAAAAACCACCGTCTCGTGCGCTGGGCCGCATGCTACAGCACCGCACCGTTCAGGCGCAAAAAAAAATTAAAAATTAAGCGCATAAATATTAGTCATATCAGATACTTGTAAACCATTATATAATTATTTGTTAATATTCTTATGTTCTATAAAATACCCGTTATTGCGACAAATAGCGTTCAAGTGCCTGTCGCATCTGCCGAAATCATGGGTAGACTCAATCCAGCCACGCCGTGATAGCCCGATAAAGCACGGCAGGAAAATACGTGATGAAAAAGCTACTGACATGCCTGATTGCCACTGCCATGCTGCTGTCGGCTGCCATGAGCCAGGCGTCGAGTGAAGCCTTGTTCGAACGCAAACTGGTGGCCGCACAGAATGGCGATGCGGAAGCACAATATGACGTTGGCTATCGCTATGAAAAAGGGCGAGGCGTGGACGGTGACGATGAACTTGCACTGGACTGGTACAAGAAGTCTGCAGACAATGGCATTGCCAAGGCACAATACAAGGTTGGTTGCTTTTACATGAAAGGTACGGCCATCGATGAAGACCCGGAACAGGCCAAGGTATGGCTGCAGAAATCCGCTGACCAGGGCTATGCACCTGCCCAGTACCAGTTAGGAAAGCTGTATGCCGCACCTCACGGGGGACGCGACTACCAGATGGCTGTCACCTGGCTGCAGAAAGCACAGGATAACGGCTACGAACCTGCCGCGCATGAACTGAACAAGGTCAAGCGTAAACTCAACTAGCCCGACAAGTCGCCCACATCGATACGGCGTGCGTGTTGCCGCAGTACGTCTTCGTTCTCTTCCCGTGACAAATCTGCCAGTAACGGCGCACCCAGCCGCGCTTCCAGTGCGACGATATTTTCTTCTACCCGCAAGCAATCACCATCCAGCCGATTGGCGACCCAGCCGACCAGGCTCAAACCGCTGTGACGTATGGCCGCCGCTGTCAACAAGGCATGGTTCAGACACCCCAGCCTGATCGCCACCACCATCACTACAGGCAAATCCAGCGCCTGCGCAACATCCGCCATGGTCTGCGTTGCATTGACTGGTACAAGCCAACCACCCACGCCTTCAACCACTACCGTGTCAGCCGTTTTCTGTAATTGTGTAAAGGCGGATTCGATAACGGTTATGTCAATTTCGACACCCGCAGACCGGGCTGCAATATGCGGTGCAACCGGTGGTTCGAAGGCATAGGGGTTAACAAGGTGATAGGGAACAGGCAATGCTGAAGCCTGTATCAAACGTTGCGCATCATCATTTTGAAGCCCTTGCGCCGTCTGTTCGCAACCACTGGCTACCGGCTTCATGACAGCAACGGTTTTTCCTGTTGCGCGCAGCGCTTCAACCAGCCCGGTACTGACCACCGTCTTGCCGGCATCTGTATCAATGGCGGTTACGAAAACACCACGCATCAGGAGGGTTGCCTTTTTTCCAGTGAAACACTGTATTCCAGGTCACGCGCTTCGCTCACCCATGCGTGACCGTTAACAATCTCGTAACTGGCAGGCAGCACACCATCACAACGAAATGTTTCATATGCCTCGACCAGCTGTTGCATATGACGCTTCCCGGTCAAACCACGCGACCGTCCATGGGTTACGTTGTGGGCGCCGATTTGTTTAAGTTCACGCATCAGCTTCCATGCATCCGGATAAGTCACCGTCAGGCGTTCAATATCCATTACCGGGTCAGCAAAACGCGTGCGAACCAGCGCATCACCAACATCGTGCATGTCGAGAAACGTATTGACATGGGCATACTCGTCAACGGTACGCCAGCTTTCGCGCAGTTCCTTCAGCGTATCCGGACCAAAGCTGGAAAACAGCAACAATCCACCAGGCTTGAGCACACGCTGCAGTTCGGCGAATGTCTTATCCAGGTCAACACACCATTGAAGCATCAGGTTGGAAAACACCAGGTCAAAACTGTTATCGACAAACGGCAGGCGCTCGGCATCACCACAGGCAACTGCGGGTCGTCGTAACCAGCGTCCGCGCTGACGGGCGCGCTGTAACATCGGTTGTGCAATATCAAATGCAACGACAGTAGATTTGCGATAGCGCTCAAACAACCCGTCAATACACTGGCCGGTACCACTACCGAGATCGAGAATGTGTTGCGGCTGAATCTTCATTAAATCCAGCCGTTCGAGCAGCCGCTTGCCCACTTCACGCTGCAGTACGGCCGCTTCATCGTAATGTGCCGCTGCACGCTCAAAACTGCGCCGCGTTGATCGCTTGTCCGGTAAACCGTCTCTGTCACGCGTCATCAGCTCGCACCATCGTTTGAAACAAACCAGTGTTGTGCGGCCTCAACACAGGCCGCCGGGTGTGAAAGAAATGGCGCGTGCCCGGCACCTTCCAGTACCACGTAGCATTCATCATCAAGCAACGCTGCAACTGATGCCGGCACCAGTGTATCGCGCTCGCCAAATACCCCGAACAGGGGAACCTCGATATCTCTGACCTGATCACGAAGGTCACTCTCCTGCAACAGTTTGAGTCCGGCTCGCAGAGCATCGGCAACAGCGGGAGGTCGGGTTTTTAAATCCTGTCGTAACTGCCGAAGCAATTCAC
>CAZVBD010000081.1:0-11087 GCA_964625255.1 uncultured Thiohalobacter sp.
TCAAGCAAGTAAGTTTTCTCTTCCGTCAGTGGTTGCACCGCAGCAGGGTCACCCTGGTAGGGTGTTTCTGTCGTACCTATCATGATGTTGTCTTTCCAGGGCATAACAAATACAGCGCGTTGATCTTGTGGTGCCTCCAGGTAATAAATCCCCTGCTTCAGGGTTCCCGGTACGATGATATGTGTGCCTTGCACCAGTTCGATATCCAGGGGTGTCGAGTGGGGTGTGACACGTCCCAGAACCTGGTTAACCCACGGGCCGGCAGCGTTGATCAGTACGGTGGCGGTGATGTCTTCCTGCCCCGCCGGGCCATGGCAACGTACGCGGCACTGCGTTGAATCACAGTCAGCCCGTTCGAAGCGGGTACTAAAATTAATTTTTGCGCCAAGCGCTTGTGTATCAGTAAGTATGGCTTCGGTCAGCGCGCGGTCGTCGGTTTGCGCATCGTAATAGCGAAATACTGCACGCAAGCCGTTTGTGTTTAGGCCATCAAGGTGCCCCCATTCTTTTTCAGGTACCCGGGTAAAAGGGTATCCACCAAGCAGGCGATACAGCCATAACCCGGCAGCAATTTTCCAGGCCGGGCGTGTCGTGTCGGCATAGACAGGAAAATGAAAGGGTGTCAGCGTGACCAGTGAGGGGCGCTCCCGCAACAGGGTGCGCTGTGCCTGGAGGCATTGCCGCACAAGTTTGAGCTGGCCGGTTTCCAGGTAGCGCAGGCCGCCGTGAATGAGTTTTGATGAGCGACTGGAGGTGCCTTCTGCGGCCCGGCTGAATTGTTCGATGAGGCGTACGCGATAGCCACGTTGTGCGGCCAGGTGTGCCACGGCCGCGCCTTGTATGCCAGCGCCAATGATGAGGATGTCACAATCCACGCCGGCAACTCCGTCTGGCAAGTTGTGGGTGTTTCAGCAGGCGCGTGATGTCACCGGTTTCGATCAGGTCGATACCTTGTTGTCCCCATTCAAGTGCCTGTTCCGGTTTCATGATGTCGTAGAGCATCCAGCGCCAGTCACCGGACCACAGGGGTTTGCCGGCGGAAATTTTTCGCTGGTTGCAAATCAGAAAGTGCGGTTTCAATTGTTCGGCACGTTGTTGATGTGTGTCATCGTAGCGTTGCAGCACCCAGCCCAGTTCAAGTGAGGCATGCCCGGCGGCAAACTGTAATGCAAGATCATCGTAGGCGATGAGTACGCACTGCGACTGATGTTCTTCCAGTACTTCCAGCAGGGCGTGCATAACGACCTCGCGGCCAAAGTGTTTCATGCTTTCCGATTTGATTTCGACCATGGCACGCACATCAGGCTGCGTGGAAAGCCATGCGAGGACTTCGTCGAGCAGTGGTGTGGGCGCAGGATCAAAACGGTCTGCAAAAGCCGCCGGGTGATGCACGCTGATGCGGCGACAGTCTTCCGCGTCGAGTTCAAATACACATTGTGGGCGTGAGGCGGTGCGCCGGAAATTGTCATCGTGCAGCAGCACAAATTTTCCATCGGCACACATTTGTACATCGAATTCCAGCCAGCAGGCGCCGGCCTCGACGGCGGCACGCAATGCCGGCCAACTGTTTTCCGGGTGTTGCAGCATGTCACCCCGGTGACCAACGAGTTGCGGGATTTTGTCAGTTATCATTGGAATGTCCGAGGTGTTGTTGCAACAGGGTACAAAATGTCTGGTAGCGATCCTGCAAGAGTGCATCCGGTTCGGGAGTGAAGTGAGGGATATCGTTTGGGGATATCCAGTCACTGGGTCGTCCAGCGGCCAGCCAGGCAACCCCGCGAGCGCTGGCTTCCGGGTCATCGCAACGTTCGACGGGCAGGCCGCTGAGGTTGGCCAGCTTCTGGCACAGGCCATCGAGCTGTGATAGCCCACCGCTAACACGCAGGCGCTTGATCGTTGTATGACGCCTTATGTACTCCAGATTACATTGCAACAGGAACAGGATGCTTTCCACCACGGCCACCGCGCGCTCAGCGTGACTGTGCGTGGCATCATCCGGTACAAACAGCGGTGCTGGCAGTTGCCGCCACCAGGGGGAGCCAAGACCACCCACACTGTTCAGGAACAGGGGAGGGTTGCTGATCTGTGCCAGCCAGTCGGGCAGTTGTTCGGGCAGGTTATCAATGTGGTATTGCGCTGCCAGCCATTGCAGGGCATTACCGGCACCGTTCACGGTGCCTTCAAGCAACCACTCGGCACCCTGTGCATCGCTGACGGATACACTGCTGAGGAGTTCTGGTATGTCATCGCCCGGGCGCTGTTCGGCCAGTATGAATGCACCGCTGCCGAGGTTGATCAGGGCACAGTCCTGTGTATTGTCACCGTGGCTATGCCAGGCGGCATTCTGGTCGCCGCACACGGCGGTGACAGGTATGTCGTAGTCTGCCAGTCTGCCGTAGTCACTGATAACCGGGCGGCATTCCGGCAAGCCATCCAGCGGAAGCCCGAACCAGTCAGCAAGCCGGTGTGACCAGCTCAGGCTGCCAATGTCCATCAATTGCATGCGTTGCGCATTGCTGTGATCGATAACATGTCCTGAACCGGCGAGGTGATATAACAGGAAGCTGGCCAGCGGCCCGTACCGCAGCGTTGGTTCATCGACCAGTAGCTGGTGCAGCCAGTGCAGTTTGCTCGCGCCGTAGTGGGCGGACAGCGGCAGCCCGGATTGTTCCCGGACGTCTGCCGCATGGGCCTGCAATGCAGCGACCAGCGGGGCGCCACGCGTGTCCTGCCAACTGATGGCGGCGGATAACGGCGCACCGTTCGCCTGCCAGGCCAGCACGGTGGAACGCTGGGTGGTGAGGCCGCAGGCGCGGATGTTGCCGCGTTCGGCGGGTGGTAATGCCTGAATCGTGTGTGCGACAGCCTCCCGGACCGAGTCGAGGATTTCACCGGGATGCTGTTCGGCGCGATCTGCTTGTGGCCGTTTGAGCGTTACCGGCACAAGGTGTCCGGCAATCCGCTGGCCGTGTGTATCGAACAGCAACGCGCGGCTGGCGTGTGTCCCCTGATCGATGGCGAGCAGATAGTCCATAAGCGCAAAGATACCGCCAATGGCTTGAAGGCAGAAGGGGCAAGGCGTACAAAGCAGGTCAGTAATGTCATCGGGGAGTCTGAATTGGCCGGGAACTTTGAACTGCATCCACGCCTGGCGGCGGATTGTATTCCAGTGGGACGTTTACCACTCAGCCAGTTGTTGCTGCTGAATGATGCACGCTATCCCTGGTTTGTACTGGTACCTGCCCGTAGGGAGGTAACCGAGGTATTTGAACTCGATGAGACGGATCAGCAACAATTGTGGCGTGAATCGGCCCGGCTTGCGCGTTACCTGAAAGACGTTTGTGTCGCAGACAAGATCAACATCGGCGCGCTGGGTAATCTGGTGCCGCAACTGCACGTTCACCATATCGCGCGCTTTATCGGTGATCCCGCCTGGCCCGGCCCGGTCTGGGGGCACAGTGCGGCGGTACTGTATGAACCGGCGGTTTTACAACAACGGCTGGATTCAGTACGCGACTGGTTTGCCGATGAATTAACCGGGGCAATACCGTCAACAGGAGAAACCTGATGTACAGATGGATAGTCATAGCGTGCCTGGTCGGTTTTATACAGGCCTGTTCTTCGCCATCGGACGATACGGACAATACACCAGAGAAAAAAACGGAAAACGTCTGGCAGGGTCAGGTGGATACGCTGGAAAAAGCGCGCGGTGTCGAAAAGACGTTGATGGATGCACAGAAAAAGCGTGATGAGGCGATGCGTCAGCAGGAATAAACGTGCTGTCCGGTCAGTCAGTGTTTACTGTTCGTGGAAGCTGACGTGCTTTTGATCAGTGCTTTCAGAAAAGCCAGGTACTCGGGCTGATCCCATTCACGACCACCGAGGACCTGGTAGCGAATCTGTCCCTGTGGATCGATCAGGTAGGTTGCAGGCAGGCCGCGGGGTTTCCAGACTTCGGTCACGCTCCCGTCCCGATCCATCAGCGTCACCATGTCCGGCGCAACGCCACCCAGAAAGCTGAAGACAGTGTCATCGTCTTCAGACGTATTCACCAGCTGGACTTTCAGCGCCTCGTTTTCCATAAGCCTGACCATCCGCTGGATAGCAGGCATTTCCTTGCGACACGGGCCACACCAGCTGGCCCAGAAGTGCAGGAAGACCCACTGACCTCGTCCACTGGACAGGGTGTCGCGGTTGCCATCCATATCGGCCAGTTCAAAATCGGGTGCCGCGCCAATGGCATATACACGGACACCAACAGGCGGTTTGATCGTCTCACTGGCACTGACCGGCAGTATGAACAGCAGTGTCAGCAGGACAGGCAGGAGAAGACGCATCAGGATATGTTCTCCACACAGCGCAAGTTGTCGAAGTCAAGTTGTACGGTCGGGCCTTTTTTGTCCTTGCCGGTCGCAAATTCAGCGTGCAGGTGAATTTGCCCTTTCACGCGGGGCAGGATGATGTTGCCACCCTCGCTCTCTCCCGGCTGATAATCCAGACGTTCCGGTAACAGGGTCCAGCGGAACGTGGACCGGTGTGCCGCCGACATGCCCATGGTTTTCCATTTTTCAAGCCAGTCGTTGCGATGGTAGCGCTGGACGGGTTTGCCGTTGGCGGTAAAGGTCCACTTGTCCAGATCCAGCCATACCACGTCCTGGCCGGTATTGGTGATCCGTACCGTAATAAAACACTGGGCATGCAGTGGCTTGATCATGGCTTCGGGGAAGCCTCTCGCCTCGTAGAAAGCACTCATCTGATCAGGTGTGCGGGGCTTGAACTGCAGATCAACAACAGCCTTGCCGGCTGCGGTTGCCGACAGGCCGGGAAAGGTGAGCACAGTGGCCAGCAGTAGTGAGGTGAGTCGTCTCATGGGGCGCATACTACCCGAAAACATCGGCGGCATTTCAAATTTGCCGGCCTTTCACCGACAATACGCATTCATTCTCTGAAAGGTGTCGCATCGTGCGCCTGTATCGCCCCAAATCGATTCGACGATTATTGCTGGTGGGTTTTGCACTGGTCGTGGTTCCACTGCTGGCTGCGTTGATTCACGCGACCTGGTCGGTCGACCAGCTGGTCGCACAGGGCCAGCGTGCGCTGTTTGCCACGGTGCGCGCCACCCAGAGCAGTCAGTTGCTGGTTGAGGCTATTACGGCGATGGAGCGTAATGCGCGTCAGTACCAGGTGACCGGTGAGACCAAGTTGCTGGAGGTCTACCACGAGTACCACCAGCAGTTTCTTGACGCGGTAAATCGCCTGGCAACCCTGAACCTGTCAGCGCTGCAGCGTCAGCGGCTGGAGATGATCAAAACGGTCGAGGCGTCCATGAATGCGGCGCTGACGTCCAAATATCCCCATGATGCGCCGGAAATTCGTTCTGCCGTCGATGGGTTCCGCGAACTGACACGTGATGCGCGCAAAATGCTGGTCGATAATCGCAAACTGGTCGAGCGTGAGGTGGATCGGCTGGATGCCAAAGGTGCCGGTTTACAGCGCGGGTTAATCGTACAGGCCATGGCACTGGTCCCCGCCGCGCTGATATTGACGGTATTTTTCACCGTCCTGATTACGCGTCCCATTCGTCAGATGGACCAGGCCATCCGAAGGCTGGGAGATGGCGATTTTTCCCGTTCCGCACATATCGTCGGCCCGCGTGACCTGGAACAGATCGGTGAGCGTCTGGACTGGATGCGTATGCGTCTGCTGGAAGTGGAGCAGGAAAAAAACCGTTTTTTACGCCATATCTCCCATGAACTGAAAACACCGCTGACGGCGCTTCGTGAAGGTGCGGAGCTGCTTACAGAACAGGCAGTGGGTAATTTGAATGCCCAGCAGAATGAAATTGTGGCTATTTTGCGAGATAACAGCCTGCAGTTGCAGAAGCTCATTGAAAACCTGCTGGATTTCAACGTAGCCAGCTCCCGTGCGGCACAGCTGAAACTCAGCGTCGTACCCCTGCACCGGGTGATTGAGTCGGTGCTGGAAGACCACAAGGTTGCTGTGCTGGCGCGCCAACTGGTGCTGGATGTATCGTTACAACCGGTCGAGCTGGATGGCGACCGCAAAAAATTACAGACGCTGGTGGATAACCTGTTGTCCAACGCCATCAAGTTTTCACCCGTGGAAGGCCGGCTGCGGGTCCGCCTGGAACGCCAGGGCGAGCAGGCGGTACTCGAGGTGGCTGATTCCGGGCCGGGAATACCCGAGCCGGAACGACGTCGCATATTTGATGTCTTTTACCAAGGTTCGTCTTCGTCCAATGGCTACGTGCGCGGCACGGGCATTGGCCTGTCCATTGCGCGTGAATATGCGCAGGCACATGGCGGATATATTGAGGTGATCGACAGCGAAGATACCGGGGCATGCCTGAGAGTCATATTGCCAATACACAGATCGGAGAGTGTGGGTGAGTAAGTTATTTATTTTATTGATCTTTATTGTAATATCCGGCTGCCAGCCGGTGACAGTGAAGCGCACCGACGGACCGGTTCCACTGGCCGTGCGGGTCGATGATGCGGCCTACTGGCTGGAAGAATGGAACCGCATTCGCGGGCTGTCGGATGATAAACTGCAACGTACCCTGAAAACCCGTGAGCGTGATTTTTTGAAAGCCCCATCACCGCGCAGCCGGTTACGTCTGACGTTGCTGTTGGCCGAGGGTCCGAAGCTGGTTCGTGACCAGCCCAGGGCATTGAGCCTGCTGAAAGGGCTGGATGCCACCCGCGCAAGCGACAGCGCCAGGGCATTGGCGGCGCTGCTGGCGCAGGTAATCGGCGAACAGTTGTGGTCTCGTGATAAAATGGCCGGGTTAAGATCAAGATTGAAGCAGGCTGATACACGTGTGGACGAGTTGGAACGGCAGTTGCAAGAGCTGACCAACATCGAACAAAGTATTCAGCAACGTAACTGACCGGGAGGTCAGCAAGGAGTGGAAATGAGTGCCTGTCGTTATCGTGTCATGGTCGTAGACGATGACCCCGCCCTGTTGCGGTTGTTGTCCATGCGCCTGTCGGCTGTGGGCTATGAAGTGGCCGCTGTCGAGAGTGGGGAAAAGGCCGTCGCACAGATCCCGACCTTCCAGCCTCACTTGGTAATCACGGACTTACGTATGGATGGCATGGATGGCATGACGTTGTTTGACCAGATTCATCGACGCAGTCCGGCGCTGCCGGTGATCATCCTGACGGCACACGGGAGCATCCCCGATGCCGTCGATGCGACCAGCCGGGGAGTGTTTGGCTACCTGAGTAAACCTTTTGACAGCAAGGATTTGCTGGGGCAGGTGACCCGTGCGTTACGCGTCACCGGCGAGCAGCAGAACCGCTCTGAGGAATCCTCTGTCGCAGAATGGCGTCAGGGTATCGTGACCCGCAGCCCGTTGATGGAAGACCTGCTCGGACAGGCACGACTGGTGGCCTCCAGTGGTGCCAGCGTATTCATTCATGGCCAGAGCGGTACCGGCAAGGAAGTGCTGGCGAAGGCTATCCACCGCGCCAGCCCGCAGGCTGAGGGTGAGTTTATTGCCGTTAATTGCAGCGCTATTCCTGAAACCCTGTTTGAGTCTGAATTTTTCGGGCACGCCAAGGGTTCCTTTACCGGTGCAACGCGTGAGCACAAAGGCCTGTTTCAGGCCGCCGAAGGCGGCACCCTGTTCCTCGACGAGATCGGTGATATGCCGATGAGTTTCCAGGTTAAACTGCTGCGAGCCATTCAGGAACGCGTGGTGCGACCGGTGGGTTCTACCTATTCCATACCGGTTAATACCCGCATCATTTCAGCAACCCACCGGGATCTGGATGAATTACGCAAGAGCGGTATGTTCCGTGAAGATCTGTACTACCGGCTGAATGTTGTCGCGCTGGATATCCCTTCCCTGATCGAGCGGCGCGAGGATATTCCCCTGCTCGCCAATCATGTGTTGTGCAGTCTTGCTGATGCCACCCGTAAGGGTGTGAAAGGATTTGCCCCGGAGGCCATGGAAGTCCTGTTGTCCGCACCCTGGCCGGGCAATGTGCGTCAACTCTACAACGTGGTAGAGCAGTCCGTCGCCTTCACGACAACTTCGCTGATTCCGGCCAGTCTGGTGCAGCGTGCCTTGCGTGACGAAGCCAATGAAGAAATGCCCGCATTTGCCGATGCGCGCTCACGCTTCGAGCGGGAATATCTTACTCAATTGTTACAGATTACCAGCGGCAACGTGAGCCAGGCGGCACGTATTGCCAAACGCAACCGTACCGAGTTCTACAAACTGCTGCACAAGCACCACCTCAACCCCTCCCAGTTCAAGGGCGCTCGCGCGGCTACCTGAGGCCGCACTGCAGCGTTGCCAGCCGTTGTTGTTAGCACGGGCCTGTGCCCGGGTTGTCGCTGTTTGGGGACGACCTAACTGGCTGATTGATCATTAATTATTCACTATTCTGTGATAGCTGTCGTCAGCAGGTAACGAAATCAGCCGGTTTTGACGGAAAATGCCTGCGCGGCGTTATTTTCGTCACGGCAAATGACTATGCGGCGGTCTTTTTTCACACATGGCATACCCTTTGCTCTCGCAATGTCCAGGAAAGAAAAAAACGGGATTACCGTGAAGACACGTGAGTGCAGAAGATCAGGAAAGGACGGGTTGAGATGTTTGCCTACGTAGAAAAGAGTCTGAGTTAATTTGTATGTATTCCTCCTGGTGATAATCAGGTTTCAGTTCCCTCTCATGGGAAACACGCGGTCCCCCAGACCGCGTTTTTTTTGTTCGCGATCAGCGCAGGTGCAAAGCGAATGCTGCACCGGTAAGCTACGCTGCTGACGATCTGTTAAGCCACATAAACGGTACAACAGGAATTTTTTTGTGTCGTTGTGGTCACTGAGGGGGATGAGTTTGTCGCAGTTTATCTGGCCGGTTCGCGTGTATTACGAGGATACCGATAGTGGTGGCGTGGTCTACTACGCCAATTACCTGAAATTTATGGAACGGGCGCGTACCGAATGTTTGCGGGCACTGGGTTTTGAGCAGGACAAACTGCGGTCAGAGCAGGGCATTATTTTTACTGTACACTCCATACAGGTAGATTTTCGCAAACCGGCACGGTTTAATGACGCGCTGGAGGTTAGCGTTACCCTGAGTGAACAGCGGCGCGCCAGTTTGACCTTCGAACAACAGGTTTGCCGACAGGGCGAGCCCCCCGTTCTGTGTAGTGGCAGAATTCGTGTCGCTTGTGTCGATTCAGATTCATTCCGTCCCTCACCCATCCCCGGTTTTGTCCTGGAGGCATTAACGGATGTCTGCTGATCTTTCTTTTTTCAGCCTTATCAGCGGTGCCAGTCTCGTGGTGCAAATGGTCATGTTTTTGCTACTGGCCGTGTCGGTGATGTCCTGGACCATGATTTTCCGCAAGCGCACGGCGCTCGCTGAAGCGCGCGAGGAAGCCGAAGCCTTCGAGGAGCGCTTCTGGTCGGGTGGGGATCTGGCTACGCTCTATCACCAGGTGTCGCAGCGTGATGAAGCCTTGCGCGGGTTGCCCAATATCTTCATTGCCGGCTTCAAGGAGTTCACGCGCCTGCGCAAGCAGAGCGGCGTTGACCCGATGGACGTTGTTGGAGGTGCACAGCGCTGCATGCGAGTTGCCCTGTCACGCGAAGTGGACGAGCTGGAAACACACCTGTCATTTCTTGCCACCGTAGGCTCTACCAGCCCCTATGTCGGTCTGTTTGGTACCGTGTGGGGCATCATGAACGCTTTTCGCGGGCTCGCCAACGTTCACCAGGCGACGTTGTCCATGGTGGCGCCGGGTATTGCCGAGGCACTGATTGCCACTGCAATGGGCCTGTTTGCCGCAATACCGGCGGTCATCGCCTACAATCGCTATTCCAATGACGTGGAGCGGCTGGAAAATCGTTACGACAATTTCCTGGAAGAATTTTCCACCATTCTTCAGCGTCAGGCGCACAACTGATTAGCCCCCATGGCCAGACAATGCCAATGCAAGCGCCAACGCAAACGCAAACGACCGATATCTGACATCAATGTGGTTCCCTACATTGATGTCATGCTGGTCATGCTGGTGATTTTCATGATCACGGCGCCATTGTTGAATCAGGGCGTTGATGTTGAATTGCCGCAGGCTGATGCCGAGCCTATGGATGGCAATCCGAAAGACCCGCTGGTGCTGACCGTGGATGCGGACGGGCGCTATTTTCTTAACATCGGTGATGATCCTGAACAGCAAATTGACGAGCAAACCCTGGTGGAGCGTACCCGTACGATCCTGAAACGCCGCCCGGGTGTCGCCGTCATGGTGCGTGGCGATGCCGAAGTGGGCTATGGACGGGTCGTAGCCGCTATGGCGCTGTTGCAGCAGGCTGGTGCGCGGCGTGTCGGTCTGGTGACCGAACCGGTTGGAGGAGGGAACTGAGATTCGCGAGATGTTGCGATTTTTGCGCGAGTACCCGCGATCCTTTATCTATGCCGTGCTTGCCCATCTTGCACTGCTCGCGGTGCTGGTATTCAGCCTGGACTGGAGTCCGGCGCCCAGTGTTGCGCGCCAGCCGGCACCGATACAGGCTGTTGCGATTGATGCCCGCAAGCTGGATGCGGAAATTGAGCGTAAAAAGAAACTTGAGGAAGCCCGTCAGCTGGAAAAACAGCGCGCCGAACAGGCCCGCCTGAAACGCGAGCAGGAAAAGCGGCAACGTGCCGAGCAGCAGCGCAAGGCCGAAGTCGAAAAAAAACGCCGGGTCGAGGCTGAAAAGAAACGCCAGGCCGAGCAAAAGAAAGCGGATATTGAAAAGAAGCGCAAGGCGGAGCTGAAGAAAAAGGTCGAGGCTGAGAAAGCGCGCAAGGCAGAGGTTGTACGCAAGAAGGCTAAAGCTGAAGCAGAACGTAAAAAAGCAGAGGTAGAGAGAAAACGTAAAGCTGAGGAAGCTCGTAAAAAGGCGGCGGCCGAGAAAAAGCGCAAGGCTGAAGAGGCGCGCAAAAAAGCCGAGGCAGAGCGCGAAATGCGTGAACGCCTTGCCGCTGAGCAGGAGCGCCTGCGCGCGCAGCGCGATTCGGCGATGCAGCGTATGATTGACGAGTACGGTCTGTACATCAAGGAGAA
>CAZVBD010000082.1:0-1366 GCA_964625255.1 uncultured Thiohalobacter sp.
CGATCAGCGTCAACAGCGCCAGCTCACCCAGCAGGATGTAGGCAATCTCGCCCCGCCTTAATCCAAGTACGCGCAGGCTGGCCAGTTCATGGCCGCGTTCCGCCAGTGCAATACGGGCGGTGTTATACACCACGCCGAAAGCAATGGTCGCGCCCAGCACCGTGGTAATGAAGGTGAAAAACAACATGGTCTCGGCAAGAATCGCGTAGAAGTTTTTCACCGCAATGATGCGCACCCGGGTACCCACGACTCGCGGCATGTCGCGCAATTCAGCATAGATTCGATCCTGGTAGTCGCTGTCAATGGTGAGGTAAGCGCCGCTGATCGCATTGCCTTCTTTCATCAGACGGTTCAACGCCCGGCGTTGCATGTAAACGCCCATGCCGAGATATTGTTTCGCGATCGTGGCCACCACTACCGGCCTGACCGGGCGGTTGCCTTCCAGTATTTCGAGCACGACCTGGTCGCCGGGCCGTATTCCGAGAACCCGGCCGAGGTAATCGTTGATCACCACGCCCTCGTCAGGCAGCTCGATTGGCCGCAGTTCACTGTCCAGCACCCGGCTCAGACGGCTGTCCGGTTCGGTGCCGAATATGACGGTGCGGTAGCTGCGGTTCTCGAAATGGATACGCACCGGTACCGTGCGCGCCCCCTCGACATACTCCACTCCTGGCAGTGTGCGCAGGGAATACAGGGCGCGTTTCGAGGTGGGCTCGGTAAAGCTCAGCGCGATGTCTTCCCGCTGGCTGCGGTTGAATTGCACATCGACCATGTAGTCGATGGCGTCACCCTGGAAATTGCCGACCATCATCACGCCACAGGCGGCGGCAATGCCCAGCATGGACAGAGCCGATTTCAGGGGGCGGCGTTCGATGTTACGGATGATCATGCGCGTGGGTTGTGAAAACCAGCGCTGCAGACCCAGGCGTTCGACCAGGGTGACCCGGTACACAGCAGGCGGCTCGGGTCGCATGGCCTGCGCCGGCGGCATCAGCGCAGCGCGGCGGATAGCGTACAAGGTGCCCAGCACGGCTACTACCACACTGATGAGTGCAGCAGAAACCATCACCTCGGGCTGCACCCTGTAGTGCAGATAGGGGAAACGATATAAGTCGATATAGATTTCGCTCAGTCCCTGCCCCAGCCAGGCGCCGCACAGCAGCCCGGTTGCCACGCCAAAAGCGACAATAACCAACACCAGTTGGATATAGTGCAGCCCGACCGCCAGGTTGCTGTAGCCAAAGGCTTTGAGGGTGGCGATTTCCTCACGTTGCAGGGCGATGATGCGGCTGATCACGATGTTGAGCAGAAATGCCGCCACGGCGAAAAAAATCACCGGGAAAGCCGTCGCCAGGGTGCGCAACTG
>CAZVBD010000082.1:1466-3538 GCA_964625255.1 uncultured Thiohalobacter sp.
ACCACTTCGTTGTTCCTTCCCGGTGCAACCAGACGCCCGCGGCGCAGGTAGAGGCGGTTCATCAACGGCTCACCGTGATCCGGCAGGGAGACCAGTTTTCCGGTCACCGGCTCAGCGAAGGCCGGTATGTCGAGTTTGACCATTGCGACTACACGCGTTTCAACCTGGTCGACGCCGGGGATGTCTCGTATACGAGCTTTCAGACCATTGGGTGCACGCTTCAGCTCTGCAAACAGATCGGCAAAGCGATAGTCCTGATAATAGTTCTGGCGGGTCAGGTACAACGAATCAGGTGTACTCAGCGACATCACAAAGATGGCTACACCGCTCAGGATCACCAGTGAAATTGCCAGGGCCTGACCACGCATTTGCCAGAGTTCGCGCCACAGTTTTTTAGTGATTGCGCGCATAATCCGTACTCCCGACTTACCAGCTCAATGCGCCCGGCTCAAGCTTTTCAGCATTGGTCCGTATACGGGTGATACGCCCATCGGCCAACTGGATAACACGGTCGGCGATGGCGGCGATAACGGCGTTATGCGTGATGATCACCGTAGTGGTGCCGAGTTCCCGGTTGACGCGTGCCAGTGCCTCCAGCACCAGGATGCCAGTGGCCGAATCCAGTGCGCCGGTGGGCTCATCGCACAGTAGTACGTCCGGATTCTTGGCGATTGCCCGTGCAATTGCCACGCGTTGTTGCTCACCTCCGGAAAGTTGTGCTGGAAAGTGGTTCATCCGTTCGCTGAGTCCAACGAGGTTCAGGGCATCGGCGGGCTGCATCGGCTGGTCGGCAATTTCAGTGACCACAGCGATGTTTTCCAATGCCGTCAGGCTGGCAATCAAATTATAGAATTGAAAGACGAAACCGACGTGATAGCGACGGTACTCGGTGAGGGCCCTGTCACTTGCCGTGGTCAGATTGTGATCGCGGTAACGAACCTGTCCGGCACTGGCTGTATCCAGGCCTCCCAGGATGTTCAACAGTGTGGACTTGCCACTACCGGATGGCCCCAGTAGTACGACAAGCTCGCCGGCATAGAGATCCAGGTCCACACCACGCAGGGCATGTACCTGGACCTGGCCCATCTGGTAAACCTTGGTCAGGCCGCGGGCGCTGAAAACCGGCTGACCTTCAGCGTCTGTACGGGATATTGCGGGTTTGTCTGCCGACACTGGAGCGACTCCGGGAACTCAGTTGTCAGGATTTATGCAAATTAAAGTATGGAACACATTGGCATCGGCAACCAGTCGGGTGAGAATTCCGGGACCGAAAACAATGATATTGGTCAAACAGGTTATTGTTGACTATGTTTAAAACAGATGACGTAAGAAAGTTTGTCCAGGCCATATAGATTCATCAGGAGGTGTCATGTCCAAATATTTGGTAGTTGTCGCAGACCAGAGCAAGGCACGTATTTTCACCATTGATGACCCGCGCGGCCCATTGCTGGCCGTGGACGAACTAGAGCACCCGGAGGGGCGTGAGCGGGAACAGGTGCTGACTTCCGACCGACCGGGGCGCAGCTTTGACAGCAAGGGCCAGGGTCGTCATGCCATGGGGTCAACAGTCGAACCCAAAAAGGAGGAAACTATCCGTTTTGCCAAACAGATCGCTGAGTATGTACAGGCCGCACATACTGAAGGGCACTGCGACCAGTTGTTGCTGGTGGCCGGCCCCCCACTACTGGGTTTTCTGAGAGACAAGCTGAAGACTTTATCCGGCGTTAAAATTTCCGAGATTGAAAAAAATCTCGGGCAGTACGATGCACTGGAGATACGCAAACATTTGCCAGACCGCCTGTAAAAAGGCGGTATATCAGGTTACTGCTGCCTAGTGAGTTTTCTTCTTCTGTCATGACAGAAACTGCGCGTTACCCGTGTTCTGCAGCGTCTGGAACAGGAGTACTGACATGGTCGAGGAGAACAGGAACTGGTCGGCCCGTGTCACACGGGAAAGTGATGCGCTGGATCTCGAAGAGGATGTTTTTACCTGGAAAGATCCGCGCCGTATTGCCCTGTCCCTGCAACGTTCCGCCGAAGCCAGCCGGCGGCGCAAATCTCCCCCGTTCCGC
>CAZVBD010000082.1:3638-10978 GCA_964625255.1 uncultured Thiohalobacter sp.
GGTGCCATTGTCCCCGGAACGATTGGCGCTATTTTCCTGCTGCTGGCGCTGTATGCCTTTCAGTTACTACCGATCAACTATGCCGGTATGAGTTTGATACTGCTGGAAGCAGCGAGGACGCTTTCAAAGCAACCCCAGGCATTACAGTTGCGCTACCTGCAGACATTGACGGAAATTGCCGGAGAACGCTCCAACACCATTGTTTTCCCTCTACCGATGGACCTGGTTGAAGCACTGCTCAACAAGGGACGCTCTGATTAAACCGGCATGCCGGTGCAGGCCGGCATCCAGGGTATTGATTATTGATCCAGCGGTGTTGAAACCCGCAATGGACAGCTGGCGGCGTGATCGTCGCCCAGTTCATCCCAGGCGTAGTCCAGCGCATTCTGTACCCGGGCAAAGAAGTGTTCCTCTCCCAGACGCTCAATAGCGCCGGTTCGCCTCAGGGTGTCCAGGAACTGGCGTTTCATACGGGCGAACAGCAACTCGATACCCGACTCGCTCAGGCGTCGACTCAATTCAACCAGCATCTCCTCACCCGTGGCATCGATCTGGTTGATGCCCTCGGCATCGATGATGACAAACTTCAACTCGGGATAGAGTGCGACCTTTTCCAGAATCTTGTCCTCGAAATAGCCGGTGTTGGCAAAGTACAGTGAACCGTCGAAACGGATGACCGAGATGTTGTCGCAGGTTTTGAGTTTGTGAACGGCAATGTCACGCAGACTGCCATCGCGGTAGCGGGACAGAACCGCAACCCGTGGCTGCATGGTGCGATACAGATATAACCCCAGCGACAGGCCCACGCCAATGAGGATACCCTTGTCCAGGTGGGGTGCGAGCAGCAAGGTCAGTACAAAAGTAATCACGGCGACGAAACCGTCGTGTTTGTGCGCTTTCCAGGCGTGCCGTATGGGAGCAATGCGCACCAGGCCAATGACGGCCACCATGATGACGGCTGCCAGCGTGGCCTGTGGCAGGTGGTACAGCAAGGGTGTCAGCCAGAGCAGTGCGACGATCACAACCAGCCCGGTGACGACCGAGGAGAAACCGGTTCGGGCACCGGCGCTGATATTCACGGCCGAGCGAGAGAAGGAGCCGGCTACCGGGTAGCTCTGGAACAGACTGCCAACAAGATTCGCCATTCCCTGACCAACCAGTTCCTGATTGGCATCCAGCCGCTGCCGTGTCCGGGTGGCCATATTCTTGGCGATGGCAATGGCTTCCATGAACCCGATGAGCGCTATGGTCAGTGCAGCACTCAGTAACTGCATAATGGCATTCCAGTCCAGACGAGGGACCTGAAAATCAGGAAGCCCGCTGGGCACACTGCCCACCACGGCGCCACCGCTGGTTACTGACAGCGTGTGATCATCAAGTATGTCACGTAACCGCCAGATACCACCGGATGTTGCAACGTCATCGGGCACCGTACCTCGCAGGTAGAGTTCTGTTGGCGTGTCATCCTTGCCGGGTGTCAGTTCGAAATGCAGTGCCTTGAGTTCACTAAGATCATCCCGGTATTGTTGCCGTTTCTGTTGCAACAATGAGGCGGCAACATCCCTGGCATGGTGCGCGGCAAGTGTCCCGGGAGCATCTTCACCAAAGGCTTCCAGAGTATCAAGATAGCGCTTTTCAGTCAGCGCCTGCTGCTTTTCGGCGACGGCGATCTCTTTGTGCAGGCGAAACTGATCCTGTAATAATTGCCTGACTTCACTGCTGGCGATCTGGTTTGGTGTAAGTCGATGACGTTGTTCATAATCCCAGAACCATGACACCGCAGTAGTGATGACCACAGCAATCAACACCCCGGGTAGTCGGGAGTCAAGTCGGCGCAGCCCGATCATAATAACAAAGGCCAGTGCGGCCATGGCTAATGTTGGCAGGTGTCCATCAGAAAACCCGGCCTGCAATGTATTCCAGACAGTTTTATAGTGGTGTTCGGCTTTTTCCACACTCACACCCAGAATCTTGCCCAGTTGAGAGCTGGCGATGATGATGGCCGCAGCGTTGGTGAACCCCAGTACCACCGGGTGGGAAAGAAAGTTGACCAGCACACCCAGGCGTAACAGCCCCAGCGTGATTTGAATCCCCCCCACCAGTAAGGCGAGAAGAATGGCATAGGCAATGTAGCCTTCGCTGCCGGAACTGGCCAGAGGCTCCAGTGCAGCGGCAGTCATGAGTGACACAACCGCCACCGGGCCATTGGCCAGCTGGCGTGATGAGCCGAAAAGGGCTGAAACGATGGGGGGCAGAAAGGCGGCATACAGGCCGTAATACGGGGGCAGGCCGGCGAGCTGGGCATAGGCCATGGACTGCGGTATGAGTACCAGCGCGACGGTAAGACCAGCCAGCAGATCGGCGCGAAGGGTTGTCGGGTTGCGTAATTCGCCAATCCACGAAATAAAGGGTAGCAATCGACGCCAGAAAGGCTGACTTCCCCCGGTTAGTGTGTTCACAGGCCTGCATTCACCGTTGCTGACGTTATCCACAGGTTAAACAGGCTGTTATCCGAAGTCTACCCCTGTGAGCCTGGCGGCCCTGCGATACGTCTACTGGTGGCTTACGGGTGCGGGATCCGGGGAAAGTGGCTGGCCGGTGGGAGGTGAAGGCTGGGCTTGTGGCGGTTTTGGGGTGGTTTCTTCGGGTGGGAGCATTTCCACGGGTAAGGTTTTGGCCTGCAATTTCCCGAATCCTCCATTCAGGCACTTGTTAAATGCCATCGTGCCGACCTTCATCGCCGTGATATTTCCACTTAAACGGAATCCGCTGACAAAATTGATCACGTTCAGTGTGAGGTGATCGATGTAGCTGGGGCCTCCGTATTTGTCGATCAGCAGGGAGGGTTCTGTTCCGCCGCTGAGCTTGCCGAAACTTTTTCCGGCAAAATTTCGTACGGATGCACAGGCTTCCCTGTCTACCGTTCTGGTCTTGCCCACACCATGCATCGTGGCGCTTTTATGACCGGCGGGACAGGGGGTTTGTGAATAGCTGATATTGTTATTGGCATCGGTACAGCGATAGGCCCGCGCTGTGCAGGGAGAACTATCGATTAATAGCGTTACACCCAATAGCATTGCTGCAAGGGAGCTGAGGTGTCTGGTTATTTGCATGACTTCAGAGGCCCGAAATGTCCGTATCATCGGCCCGGTGGTGGCCATTGACTAGTGTTTCGGCAATGCCCGCCCTGATCTTTACCCGTGGAGCTAGATCCTGATATAGGTCCAGCCTTCGGTAAGGCGTTCTATCAGGTGGTCAGCAGCTGGTTCATGAGCATCCACACCCTCGATTACAGCGGTGCTCAGACCACGCTCACGCAGTTTGCGCAGTCCCCGACTGCAGGCGATGAAGCGTACGTTGTCATACTGGGCTATCAGATGCTTGATGCTGTCAATGTGTCGGGATGAAGCCGTTCGCACAAGATCCAGACCGCCTGAATTGGCGACGACTTCAATTTGCGCACCGGTATTCCGGTATTGGCGAAGAAGCGCCTCGGTACGTTCAAGGACTTTGACGAAGCGGGCTTCATCTGCATCACTGATATGCAGGATCACATGTGGGGCTTCATTTTTGATGCTATCCAGTGCTGCCACCGGTGTTATATCAGTTTTCATTGAATGACCGGTCCAGCCGGCACCGAAAGCCATCAGTGCTATCAGCAGAGAGGCTGCAATGCGAAAAGGCGAGACCTGCCGGAGGCGCCAGTGTATGCCGGGCAGCGTACGTGTCGGTGCCGTTTCGTCCTCGAAGGAAAACTTCACCCACTCCTTGGCACGTTGCAATTCACAGGCGCGTGCACGGGTTTCCTCATCATTCTCCATCTGTATCAGCAAGCGGCTTTTTTCCTGCTGATCCAGTTCACCATCAATGTAGGCATGCAGAATGCATTCGATTTTAAAGTCCATTTTGCTCACTTGACTCTCCGTAAGTGTCGGGTTGCGGCAGGTTGTGGTGAACGAAAGTTGGCGAGTGCTTTTTGCAGGGATTGCCTCGAGGTATACAAACGGCTCATGACCGTACCAATCGGGACATCCAGTATATCTGCCACTTCGGCATAGCTGAATCCCACCAGGTCAACCAGCGTGACAGTCTGTCGTTGTGCTGCGGGTAAACGCAGGATGGCACGTCGTACATGGTCGATCACTTCCTGCTCACTGCTGCCGGCCTCCGCATCACCGTCACCGCATATTTCCACATCGTCAATATCGACGGTGGGGCGCGCACGGCGCAGGTATTGTTTCCAGCAATTGCTGAGGATGGTGTACATCCAGGCGTTAAGTCGTTTGGGGTCTCGTAACTGATAACTGCGCTGCAGGGAAATCATCAGGGTTTCCTGAACGAGGTCATCAGCGACCGCCGGTTCACCACTCCAGGCCAGCGCCACGCGATAGAGTCGATCCCGGTTTTCCGTAATTTTACGGCGCAGGCAGCGTGCATTTAAAAGGCGGTCAATGATTTCCATGGTATCTAGATACAACGGTAACGCTGTTTATTCAATTTAAATTGAACGCTGCCAATGCTGTACAGGACTTACAGGTTTCATGCGGTACTGCAATGTATCTTTTGGCACAGACTTAATGTGAATAAATTGCCTGATCAACTTCTCAATACCCTCAGGAACGGCCCGAGCCAAAACCCGTTACCTGCGCACAAAATAAGTACTTCGATTAAAACTAATATTGTGAGGAGCTCAACACGATGAAAGTAATGAAACAACTCACGAGTCTGGCCTACGGGGTGAGTCTCGCTATATTTGCGGGCGGTGTCGGTGCACATGGACTCGACGAAGTGGGTCAGCCAGCCTGTCTGGAGGCCAATTTTATGATGGCTGATGCGATGAACGCACCGTTTGCAGCTGCCAACGGCCCTGGTCAGGTGCTGGAAGTGAACATAATTACCGGTGCGCGCGGCATCACGGTAGCGAATCCGTTCGGCGGATCTGCTGATCCCAATGGTCCGGTGTGCGAAAACGGTAGTGGCAATCTTGAATGCCCGGGTCCGTTCAAACCCACAGGCGTATTGTCCGGTGGTCTGAATGGCCACGCCTTTATCACCAGTGCCGCCCAGCAGGCACTGACCCAGTTCCACCGTAACGGTGTTCCGATCAGAACAGTTTCCTACCGTCCGCTGCTGGGCAACCCTACAGGCCCTGCAGGCCGTGGGACTTTGCCACGTCCACTGGGTTCACAGATGATGCCGAACGGAAACATCGTTCAAGCGATTTGCGATGCCAACTTCTTCAATGCAAAAAACTCCGATTCGGTAAGCCCGAACGGCAATACGCATCCCAGTGGCAATGCTTCCAACCTGTTCTTTCCTCCCGTTTATACAACACCGGAACGTTCGGCTAACAGCCGTGTACTGGTTATCGATCAGGAGACCATGCAGGTTATTGATGAATACAGCCAGCCTGCTGATCGGGATCCACGCTGGACCTGTATGGCCGGTATCGCATTCAGCGAGGAAGGCATGGGTCTGAGTATGTTCCACGGTGCAGCCATTGCAATGGTTGACTGGAAAGTGGGTATTGAAGACACCAGTTGTGGTGTTGGTTGCAATGAAGGCAGCAGGAGAAAAGACCACGACGATGACGATGACAGGGATGACGATGACGACAGGGATGAAATCTTCAAACTTGGCAAGAAAAAGAATCGTTCTGTCGTGACTCGCTGGATCGATCTGCGCCCGGGTAAACCGGCTGATGATCCGTCACGTCGTGACTCACTGCGCGCCTGGGGTTATGACGAAGATGGCACCATCTACGTCACTGACCGTGTGCGTACCCGTGACTGTCTCGAAGGCGAAGTCGGTCCAGGTGGTTGTAACCCGAGTGTGTTCCGCCAGAAAGTCCAGGTGGTTGACTACGGCGACAGCTTCCCGTCACGCACCATCGGTCTTGACCCGGGTGTCAACGTTATTGCCGGTATTCGTCCCAACCGTATGTCAGCACTGGCCTGTGACAACATCGGTGGCCCTGGTCCGAATGGCACAGCCTGTGATGTGGAAACGCTGCTGATTGCGGCTTCTGCCTTTAACCCGGGCTGTTCTGTCACCGGTACTGTACCGCCTGCTGAATGTTTTGTTCAGGGTGGTGGTGTGGGTGAGTACTCGATTCTGCCGGGAGATGCTGATGCACAGGATGGTACCTGTACGGGTGAGCAGACGGGTGCACAAAGCACCTATGGTGTGGGTGGTGTGAATTCCGGTTGTGCACAGCCGATCGCGACTTATCTTGGACGTAATAATGTCACGGGTAGTGAAGACTTCGTCGACCCGCGCATGCTGATGGTTATTCACGAAGCGTTCGTTCAATAGTCAATTTGTAGTATGAAAAGAGGTGTTTCCGGTGGATGTTGCTTGTGTTTCGGGACGGGCAGCATTCAGCGGGGATATTAAACCGATAATGTTATAAGCAAATAATTGAGGGTATGGAAAAATGACTAAACTCAAAATGACAACACTTGCAGCAGCAGTGCTGGGTATGGGGATGGCTTCCACCATGGCGCTTGCAGGCTCCGAGGTAATTGATGCAGACTTTTCCAGGTACGATCCAGACAAGGCAAGCGGTGATAAAGTCAGTACAGTGCGTAATAACTGTGGTGGCGGTGTTAATGGTTTTGATGGTGCATCTGCAACGCTTGAGCTTAAGCAAAAGGGCGCTGGCAGCAATGTCGAGATCGAAGTGTCAGGTGCGGTACCCAACACACTGTTTACCGTGTGGGTAAGGGTTAAGGGGAAAAACGGTCTTAACCCGCTCGGTAGTCCTTTGACCGGTGGCGGTGCAACACCACTGGCCCCCGGTTCTGCACTGGATGCACTCAATGCGATCAGTCCCTGGATTGACCCTGCCGGTGCGCCTGGTTCAGCGAATTCATTTACCACCGATGCCAATGGCGATGCTGAATTCGAAATCGATCTTGATTTCCCGGTGGTGCGGGGTGCTTACCCGTTCCAGATGACAGCAACCTCCAGGCCCGGACATGAAGGTCATGCTAATGTGCCGACAGCGATTGTCGATCCCCGGGAACCGGGGCAGGGCAGTGCGCCTTTCCTGATTCGCGTCGTTTCACACTGTACCGATAATTCCAGTCACGGTTTGTCTCCAGCAACCCGTGAAGCCTGGTTCCAGTATCCCTGATCTACCGGGATAAAAGAGGATAAAAATAAAATAATAATGGGATAGGTGTGGTCCTTTCTTATCCAGGGCGCTGCTGTTGCAGCGCCCTGTTTTTTTCAGTTGTTTGCAGCAAGGGATGTTTCTGGACTTACACAATGCTTGTCTGGATACTGTGTATCGGGACGGGATGCTATAAAAATCGAGGTTTTATTATGAAGCGCAT
>CAZVBD010000083.1:0-10885 GCA_964625255.1 uncultured Thiohalobacter sp.
GGTGCAGTTGGGGGATACCCAGTGCCAGCTGGACATCCAGCGCCGTTCGCAGGTGACCGAAATGGACGGGGTCAAACGTACCGCCAAGAAGACAGATCATGAATTTTTCAATGGAGTCTGACCCCATTGAAAAAAGGTGTTATGTGCGGATGTGGCCATCGCCGAGTACGATAAATTTGAGGGTTGTAAGGCCTTCGAGGCCGACCGGGCCGCGTGCGTGCAGTTTGTCGGTGCTGATGCCGATTTCAGCACCAAGGCCGTATTCAAATCCATCGGCAAAGCGTGACGAGGCATTGACCATCACTGAGCTGGAATCCACTTCACGCAGGAAACGGCGTGCGCGGGTCACATTTTCGGTCATGATGACATCGGTATGCTGCGAGCCGTAGCGATCGATATGATCCATGGCAGCGTCCATGTCGGCAACTACCCGGATCGACAGGATGGGAGCGAGATATTCCTCATCCCAGTCGGCTTCGGTCGCCGGTTTGATGCCGTCGAGAATTGCGCGGGTTTTTTCACAACCGCGCAGTTCCACACCTTCGTCCTGGTACAGCTTGCCCAGTACCGGTAATACGCGTTCGGCAATGCCTTCAGCGACCAGCAGGGTTTCCATGGTATTGCAGGTTCCGTAGCGCTGGGTCTTGGCATTGAATGACACCTTCACCGCCTTGTCGATATCGGCCTGATCGTCGATATAGGTATGACAGACACCGTGTAAATGTTTGATAACGGGAATACGTGATTCGCGCATCACCCGCTCAATAAGTCCCTTGCCGCCACGCGGCACAATGACATCCACGCTATCTTCCAGCCGCAGCAGTTCGCCCACGGCGGCACGATCGATGGTTGCAACAACCTGCACGGTCGTTACCGGCAGACCGGCATGTTCCAGTCCCTGTTCAATACAACGCGCGATGGCCTGGTTGGAATGCAGCGCCTCGGAACCACCACGCAGGATGCAGGCATTACCAGCCTTCAGGCACAGGGCCGCCGCATCTGCCGTCACGTTGGGGCGGGATTCATAGATGATGCCGATGACACCCAGCGGCACGCGCATGCGCCCGACCTGGATACCACTCGGGCGGTAATCAAGATCACTGATGGCACCGACCGGGTCCGGCAGCGCGGCGACCTGACGCAGTCCTTCAGCCATGTTGTCAATGCGTGCATCAGTCAGTTCCAGGCGATCCAGCAAGGCAGCATCCAGCCCGTGTTTGCGAGCGGAAACCATGTCCTTGTGATTCTCGCTCTTTAGCGAGTCGCGATCCGCCAGCACGGCATCCGCAATGGCATGTAGTGCGGCATTCCTCGCACCGGTATCGGCACGGCTGAGTGCACGTGCCGCCGCACGCGCCTGTTCGCCCAGCCGCTGCATGTAAGCGCTGACATCAAATTGTTCCGTTTGCGCAGTTTCAGTCATAACCCGGTATCTCTGTCGTGCGGATCGGTGCACGCCCCGCCAGTCGAAGTGCCAATTGTAACAGTTCATCCCAGGCGTTGCCCGCTGCACGCCCCTTGATGACACGATCGATCAAGGCACAACGCTGTACCATCATCCACCACTGGCGACCCCGGATACGCTGTAAAACCCCGCTAACAAGTGGTTTTCGCTTGTCCCAGACGCGCCGTGCCGCCATCGCCTGGCCAGGTGGCGTGCCGGTCTGGATGTCCCGCGCCATACCGGCCAGCGAGCGGATTTCGCGTGCCAGCGCCCACAACACCAGCACCGGATCCACACCCTCCGCACGCAGCCCACCCAGCATGCGTTGGGTATGGGCGGCGTCACCGGCCAATGCCATGTCCACCAGCCCGTAGATGTCGTAGCGGGCGCTGTCGGTAACCAGTGACTCGATATCTTCCTGCGATACCTCTCCCGGACCGTGCAGGAGGAAAAGTTTTTCAATTTCCTGGTCGGCTGCAAGCAGGTTACCTTCCACGCGATCCGCCAGCAGTTGTAATGCCTCACGCCCGGCACGCATATCATGGCGGCGCATACGGGTATCGATCCAGCCTGGCAACTCGCGCAGTCCGACCGGCCACACCGGTACACTGACGCCTGCTTTTTCCAGCGCCTGCACCCACTTGCTGCGACGTGCGGCAGGCTCCAGTTTGCCAGCGACAATCAACAGCACGGTATCCTCCGCCGGCCGTTCGGCATAGTCACGCAATACCTGTGCACCCTGCCGGCCCGGTTTACCGGTTGGCAGGCGCAGTTCCATCAGGCGTTGCTCGGAAAATAATGAAAGGCTGTCTGATGCCACCAGCAGGCTGTCCCAGTCAAAACCGGCTTCCACGCTGAATATCTGGCGATCTGAGAAACCCCGGGCACGCGTCGCAGCACGTACCGCATCGGCGCATTCGTTGACCAGCAGCATTTCATCGCCGTAGATGAAGTAGACCGGTACCAGCCCTTTATCGAGCTGACCCTGTAGTTGTTCAGGGCGCAACTGGCTCATGTGCCTGCAGGCCTGTGCGAATACGGGTGATAATCTGACGCGCCAGTGAGCGCCGCATCTGTTCGCGCAACTTGTCCGTTTCCGAGACCTTGCCGAGCAACTGGTTCTCGTCGAACACCATGTCACGGGTCTGGCTCAGTGTTTGTGGTTTGAGCAGCTCTCGCCCTTCACTGTCGCGCAGTGCAAACGTCACCTCTTCATACAGCTCATATTCACTGGCCTTGCCACTACGTCCAACCGACAATACGCGCTGCAGCGAACGTTCGCTAACCAGCGTTAAAATAGCGGTAGCCTCCCCGGCGTCTGTCGTGATACGTGAACCGGCGGACTCCAGCTCGATACGTAACGCAGCGGCAATACCCGTCCAGGGGTTACCGGACTGCAACAGTGTGACACGAAGCATTGGCGGTAATTCAACACTGCCGCGCAACTGGAAGCCGCAAGCTGATACCAGGACAGACAACAGAATTGCGAAAGCAATCGCGGCAACGGGTAGCGGGCGCTTTGTCTCGGTCATCATTACCCCACCACCAGGTTTACCAGACGTCCTGGCACCACAATCTGTTTACGAAGGGTCTTGCCTTCCACAAAACGCTGCACATTAGGTTCGGCCAGAGCGGTAGCCACGATACTATCATTGTCGGCATCGGCCGGCACACTGATCTTGCCGCGCATCTTACCGTTAACCTGCACAATAAGCGGCACACTATCCTGTACCAGCGCACTGTCATCAGCTTCGGGCCAGCGGGCATCGATAATCTGACCTTCATGACCCAGCGACGCCCATAATACCTGGGAAACATGCGGCACAATGGGTGACAACATCAGCACTGAAGCCTCCAGTGCTTCCTGTATCAAGGCGTGACCGTTATCAGACTCATCGGTAAATTTACCGATCTCGTTCAGTAGCTCCATATTGGCTGCAATGGCCGTGTTAAATGTATGGCGACGACCGACATCGTCACCTGTTTTTTTAATAGTCTGATGCAGTTTGAAACGGAAGGTTTTCTGTGAGTCATCTATCACACTGCTGTCCAGTGCTGTCACCTCCCCCTTTGACACATGTTTGTATACCGCCTTCCACAAGCGATTAAGAAAACGCGATGCCCCCTCCACACCGGAGTCTGACCATTCCAGTGACTGCTCCGGTGGTGCGGCAAACATCATGAACAGTCGCACTGTATCCGCTCCGTACCGATCGATAAGCGACTGCGGGTCCACCGTGTTGCCTTTCGATTTGGACATCTTGGAACCGTCTTTGTTGACCATGCCCTGGGTTAGCAGACGCTTGAAAGGTTCATCGTGCTTAACCAGCCCGAGGTCCCGCATCAGTTTGTTGAAGAAACGTGCATAAAGTAAATGCAGCACCGCATGTTCAATACCGCCCACGTACTGATCGACTGGCGACCAGTACTCCACGCGCGAATCCAGCATGCTGTTTTTCGCATCCGGGCAGGTGTAACGGGCGTAATACCAGGAAGACTCAAAGAAGGTATCGAAGGTATCTGTCTCTCGCTCGGCTTTACCGCCGCACGCAGGGCACGCTACGTCGATAAAGCTGCGATCTGACTTCAACGGTGAACCGCTGCCCTCGATCACCACGTCGCGCGGCAACTCGACCGGTAACTGGTCTTCCGGTACCGGCACCGAACCACAGGACGGGCAGTTGACCATGGGGATCGGGCAACCCCAGTAACGCTGGCGCGATACGCCCCAGTCACGCAGGCGGAAGTTGACTGTCTTGCGTCCCTTGTTGTGTTTTTCCAGCCAGGCCGCCATGGCATCAAAAGCCTGCTCCGAGGTCAAACCATCGAACTCACCGGAATGTCGAAGCACACCTTTTTCCGTAAAGGCCGCCTGGCTGACATCAGCCTCGATCGTGTCGTCCTTCGGAAAGATCACCTGTTTGACAGGCAGGCCATATTGTTGTGCAAACTCCCAGTCACGCTGATCATGGCCCGGTACGGCCATTACCGCACCGGAACCGTATTCCATCAGCACAAAGTTGGCCGTCCAGACCGGTACCGTTTCACCGGTGACCGGGTGAATGGCTTTCAGACCGGTATCGACGCCCTTCTTTTCCAGGGTGGCCATATCAGCTTCTGCCACCTTGGTGTGGGCACATTCGTCGATGAAAGCCTGTAGACCGGGGTTGCTCTGTGCGGCCTTCCTGGCTAGCGGGTGCTGTGGGGCGACGCCGACGTAACTCACGCCCATCAACGTATCGGGACGTGTGGTGTAAACCGTCAGCGGTTCGTCCTCTCCTTCTATCCCGAACTGCAACTCCACGCCTTCGGAACGACCAATCCAGTTACGCTGCATGGTGCGTACCTGCTCGGGCCAGCCATCCAGCTGGTCAAGATCATCGAGCAACTGCTGGGCATAATCGGTAATCTTCAGGAACCACTGCGGTATCTCGCGGCGCTCCACCGGCGCACCGGAACGCCAGCCCTTGCCGTCGATCACCTGCTCGTTAGCCAGTACCGTCTGGTCGACCGGGTCCCAGTTGACCATAGCCGTTTTCTTGTAGACCAGCCCCTTTTCGTACAGTTTGACAAAAAACCACTGTTCCCAGCGGTAATAGTCGGGGTCACAGGTCGCCAGCTCGCGCTCCCAGTCGTAACCGAAACCGAGACGTTTGAGCTGGCCGCGCATGTAATCAATGTTCTCCAGCGTCCATTTTGCCGGTGGCACCTTGTTTTTGATGGCGGCGTTCTCGGCCGGCAGGCCAAACGCATCCCAACCCATTGGTTGCAGCACATTTTTTCCCTGCATGCGCTGGTAGCGGGAAATTACGTCACCGATGGTGTAATTACGCACATGCCCCATGTGCAGGCGGCCGCTGGGGTACGGAAACATCGACAGGCAGTAGTATTTCTCCCGGGGATCGTCCTCCAGCGCACGAAATGTGCCCTCCCGTTCCCAGCGTTGCTGGATTTCTGTTTCAATTTCCTGGGGATTGTAGCTTTCGTCCATCCGATCCGGCCTGCCTGAAGGTTCAAAGACGGGAAGAATACCGTACCGGGCAGTTGACGAACAACATGGGGCGTTCTCAAGAGGGGGGCAACCCACACGGTCGGGACTGTGATAACGTCACTGTTCTGTTGAGCACCGCCCGGATGGCTGCATGACCGATACGCTGCATAATCTTGTCAACGCTCTGCAACAGCCTGCACTGTTTCCGCACCCGGTGACGCGTTTTGCTGTGATCGAAACCCATATTTCGATCGTCCTGCTCACCGGGGCATATGCCTACAAGTTCAAAAAACCGGTCAACTTCGGCTTCCTGGATTTTTCCACGCTGGCCAGGCGCAAGCATTTCTGTGAAGAGGAATTACGCCTCAATCGCCGGCTGGCACCGGAGCTGTACCTCGAAGTTATACCGGTCAGTACAGGGCCGAAGCTAAGGGGTGATGGTGAGGTAATCGAGTACGCCGTACGCATGCGAGAATTCGAGCAGGCGTCGCAGTTCGACCGCATGCTCGATGCAGGTCAGCTGATCCCTGCGCACATTGATGCGCTGGGGCTGCGCATCGCGAAATTTCATGCATCCGCAACAGTAGCCGAACCGGATTCAACCTATGGCACGCCTTCGGCCATACAGGCGCCGGTTGATGAAAATTTCAACCAGATCCTGGACTGCATACGCGATTCACAGGAACAGCCGCAACTGAAGTCCCTGCGAAACTGGACAAGCGAAACGTTCCGGAAACGGCAACCAACACTCCAGGTCCGCAAGGACGATGGCTTTATTCGCGAGTGTCACGGCGACCTTCACCTGCACAACATCGCACTGGTAAATGACGTACCCGTTGCATTTGACTGCATCGAGTTCAACGACAATCTGCGCTGGATCGATATCATCAGTGAAGTAGCCTTCATGGTCATGGACCTCGACCACCGTGGACAAGCTGGCCTGGCAAGCCGTTTTCTGAATGTCTGGCTGGAGCAGAGCGGAGACTATGCCGGGGTTTCGCTGCTGCGCTATTACCTGGTGTACCGCGCCATGGTACGCGCCAAAGTTGATTGTCTGCGTGCGCACCAGGCAGATATCGACGCTGCAACACAAGAAACTATCCGCAAGGAATACCGTGCCTATCTTGCGCTGGCAGAACGCTACACCAGACCGCCTCCAGCTGTTTTGCTGCTGATGCACGGCTTGTCCGGGTCCGGCAAAACCCGCGTCAGTCAGTCACTGCTGGAAAATCTGCCGGCCATCCGCGTGCGTTCCGATATTGAGCGAAAACGTCTGCATGGACTGGCGACAGATACGCAGACTGATTCAGGCATTGATCAGGGTATTTATGATCGCACTGCCAGCGAACGCACCTACCAGCACCTGGAGTCGCTGACCAGAACGCTGCTGGACGCCGGTTATCCTGTTATTGTTGATGCGGCTTTTCTTCAACAGACCCGCCTTGTGCCATTTGTTGAACTGGCAAACAGCCGTTCCATTCGTTGCTTCATTATTGATTGCCAGGCACCGGAGTCAGAACTGCGAACACGCATTACAGCACGCGAACATGCCCGCCAGGATGCCTCAGAAGCGGATATTGATGTACTGGAAAATCAGTTAAGCCACTATCAGCCGCTGGGAGCTTCCATCGCCGGGGCAGGCGTTATTGTTACGCACAGTGATACGTTGGCCATTAGCAGGCTGCTGGAAACGTTGCGAAGCCTTGGCATATCGGTATTGCAATGAAAAAACACCAAAAAAAACCCCGCCGGAGCGGGGTTCTTCGTATCGGTTTATCCGACGAGATCTTGCCTAGGCAGCGGTAACGTTAGCCGCCTGCAGGCCCTTGGGACCTTTTTCTATCTCATAAGTCACCGGCTGACCTTCGGTCAGCGTTTTGAAACCCGAACCCTGGATCGCATTGAAGTGTACAAACACATCATCGCCGCCGGCATCCTGAGAAATAAAACCAAAACCTTTGGATTCGTTGAACCACTTTACAGTACCTGTAGCCATATCGCTTTTTACCTTAAATAATTAAACAAGTTAGTGAATCGCGTACAGGCAATGAAACGAGACGTTCATGGGGGTAACGCGAAGGTGACAACCAAAACTGCGAATACAAAATCTGTAGCTCACAACACTATAGACTGACTTCCCTTATTTTACAAGAAATAATTATTTATTTTTCAGTCTGATGAAACCGGGCCTTCGCTCTGATCCGCCACAACAGTACACCAAGCACAAGCAGTGCCCCACTGACCACCGGCCAGTTCCCCCAGCGCACGTAGGGCGTCGCACCATGACGCGGCTCCACCTCTGCACTGATGGTTTCTGTTTCAAACTGGCGACTGCGCGCTTTCACCTTACCATCCGGAGCAATAATAGCGGATATGCCCGTGTTGGTGGCGCGCAATACATACCGTTCCACTTCCCGTGCCCGCATACGTGCCATTTCAAGATGCTGGTGCGGTGCCAGCGAATCGCCGAACCAGGCATCATTGCTGACATTGACCAGCAGGGAAGCCTCGGGGAGCGCCTTGATTAATTGTTCGCCAAAGGCGATTTCGTAACAGATGGAGACACCTATCGGAACGCCGGCGGCCCGTAACGGACGCTGATCAGGGCTGCCTGCACTGAAGTCGGCCTCTGGCACAGGTAAAAACCCGAGTATTCCTGCCAGCCAGTGACGCAGAGGCAGGTATTCACCGAAAGGCACCAGGTGGACCTTGTAGTAGAAACGATCCGGTTCATCCAGGCTGATGACGGCGTTGTAGTACTTCCAGTCTTTACGATCCAGCACAGGGATGCCGGTAATCAGTGACACATGATTCGCACGCAACTGTTCCGACAGCGGCTTGATGAAGCTGTCCAGCACTTCATCGTAGAACGCCGGGATGGCGGTCTCGGGCCATATAATCAGATCACTGTCATAGTGCGCGCGCGTCAGGTCAACATAGGTTTCCAGCGTGGCGGCCTGTTGTTCCGGTTTCCACTTCATGTCTTGCGGGATGTTGCCCTGTACCAGGGTGACGCGTAGCGTGTCGGTACCGAGATCGGTCCAGTCCAGTTGATTCAGTCCCCAGCTGATAACGGCTATCAGGGCCATGGCGGGAATGGTGGTCAATCGTGGCCAGCCCGGTGCTCGTAGCAGTGCCGCTATCAGGCCGGCAAATAACGCTGTTACCCAACTCACACCATAGACACCGAATACTGGCGCAACGCTGGCCAGCAGGCTGTCGATCTGGCTATAGCCGAGGTTCAGCCAGGGGAAGCCGGTCAACAACCAGGAACGCAGCCATTCGGACAGCACCCAGGCGGCCGGAAACAGGCCAATGTAAAATATTGCCGCCGAACCGGCCCGTGCTTTCGCCAGCAACCATGCCATAAGCGCCGGATACAGGGCCAGAAATGCTACCAGCAGCAGCATCACGGCCAGCGACAGGGGCAGACCGGCATTGCCGTAGAGATAGATGCTGATATAAACCCAGGAGACACCGACACCAAACTGCCCCAGACCGAAACACCAGCCAGCCAGCAAGGCCTCTCCGGGGCGCAACGGGAACAGTAGCAGTGCAAAAGCGGCGAGCGCCAGTATCGGCACAAAATACAGACCATAGGGGGCAAAGCCCAGCGGCACCACAGCACCGCACAGGAATGCGGCAAGCACTATCCTGAATTTTGCCGGTATCGCCATCAGTTGGTGGAAGATGCTGCGCCGGTTGCGTTGGGATTGAGTAACAGGGTGACCTTGAGCAGGTTGATCCGCCGGTTGTCTGCATTGGTTACCTGGAAGCTCTGGTTACCCAGGATAATGGTTTCACCACGCTTGGGCAGGTGCCCGAACTCGTGTGTAACCAGACCACCAATGGTGTCAAACTCTTCGTCACTCAACTCGGCACCGAAATACTCATTGAAATCCTCGACCGGTGTCAGTGCCTTGACCGTATAGCTGACATCGCTGTGCTTGCGGATAAAGGTATCCTCGTCGATATCGTGTTCATCCTCGATTTCTCCGACGATCTGTTCCAGCACGTCCTCAATAGTGACCATACCCGCAACACTGCCGTATTCATCAACCACGATCGCCAGGTGATTGCGACTGGCACGGAACTCTTTTAGCAGAACATTGAGGCGTTTGCTCTCCGGCACGAACACAGGCTTGCGCAGAATATCGCGGATGGAAAAGTGTTCGCTGCCATTCCTTGACGAATAGCGCAGCAAATCCTTGGCCAGCAGCACACCGATAACATCATCGCGATCGTCACCCACGACGGGAAAACGTGAATGTCCGGACTCAATGGCAACCGGAATAATATCTTCAGGGCTGTCGTTGCGGTTGATCACCACCATTTGTGAACGCGGAATGAGAATATCGCGTACCTGCATGTCAGATACGGCCAGCACACCTTCAATCATGCTTTGTGCGTCGGCATCGAACAGCCCGCGCTTCTGCGCATCACGCAACAAATGTATCAGCTGATCACGATCTTTGGGCTCGCCCTTCAGGGCTCGCCCGATACGTTCGATCCAGGAAAGGGTATTACCGCTTGATGCCTTGTCGGTCATGGCTTATCCCTGTGCCACTCCATCCACTTGATGATAAGGGTCCTTGATACCCAGCTCATGTAAAATGCTTTTTTCACATGACTCCATTAATTGTGCTTCGTCTTCTGTCTGGTGGTCATAGCCGCACAAATGCAACACACCGTGTATTACCAGGTGTGCCCAATGGTCGTTAAGCGCCTTGCCCTGCTCCCGTGCCTCGCGCACCACGACGGGGGCACAGATCACCAGGTCGCCGAGGTGGTCACTCCCGCTTTCAGGGGGTGCTTCAAAGGCAAAGGACAATACATTGGTTGGTTTATCCTTGCCACGGTAACGGTGGTTTAACTCACGCCCTTCGGCCTCATCCACGACACGGATAACGAGTCCCAGCGGTTTTTCGTTATTTTTCAGTGCCGCCTGAATCCAGCGTTCAAAATCAACCTCCTCTGGCAAAGGCGTTTCATTACTTGCCCGTTGAACCTCAAGCGCGACAGATGTTTCAGTCATTTCCGGACTCTTTTTCAAAACGGTGATAGGCATTAAGGATCTTCTGCACCATCGGGTGACGCACTACGTCGCGGGTATCGAAGTGTGTAAAACCGATGTCTGTCACACCCTCCAGTACCTGGGCGGCTTGCTTCAGACCGGATTTTACGCTCCCGGGCAAATCAATTTGAGTCACATCACCGGTAATAACCGCCGTGGAACCGAAACCGATACGGGTCAGGAACATTTTCATTTGCTGGGTGGTGGTGTTCTGCGCTTCATCAAGAATAACGAAAGAATCATTGAGTGTACGCCCGCGCATGAATGCCAGCGGTGCAATCTCGATAATATTGCGTTCAATGAGCTTCGCGACACGTTCGAAGCCCAGCATTTCGTACAGTGCGTCGTATAGGGGCCGCAAATAAGGATCCACCTT
>CAZVBD010000084.1:0-10712 GCA_964625255.1 uncultured Thiohalobacter sp.
GATTGAGGAAATCCGCCTCGTCACGCACCTGTGCAACTTCCTGTGAGGTCACAGTGTAGCCGTGCGGTTTGGCAATCACCTCATAGCGAGGAATACGTGAATGGAACAGGCGAGGGAATACCCAGCGGGTAAACTCGTCGGGATCCATTTCGGCCGCAAAGTTCAAACCCTGTTCAGCCAGATAGATGCCCAGCTGTTCGGTCAAAAAACCGGGACGATAATACAGTGGCTTGGGATCGCTCTGTGCACGCTCGATAAGCTTCTGCTCTTCTTCCTTGTTGGTCACCTGGATATAGAGGATCAGCGTATGTTTGACCAGCAGGTCAATCACCGAGGTGTCTTCCAGCTCACACAGACTGCCCCCCACATCATTAACGAAATGCGGGTAACCATAGATGTCCTGCGCCTTGCGGATGAAGGCCGGTACATCACGCATGGCGGCAATCTCCGCCTCGCGGTATTCGGCCTGGCGCTGCACAAACTCGTCCAGTGGCACGCCACCGCGTTCCGGGTCACCCAGCTTGCCGACAAAACTCAACACCGGACCGAGGTCATCGACCTTGATATTGTTGCGGATGTAAATCCAGTCGCGACGCAGCAGGTCTTTCAGGAATGGCACCTGCATGGCCTGCCGCTTGATCAGGTCGAGAATAGCCTCGTCGAGATAGCGGGTACCAATACGGTAGTCACCGGAGTAGTGGAACCAGTCATGCCCGCACAGCAGCGATGACAGGTAGGTCTTGCCGACCCCCGACATCCCCAGCAGGGTGACATTCTTGTGTTTCCAGGCCCGAAACCCGTCGATGTCGAATTTCACCGTTACCACTCCGAAACAGGGGAAAGTGTTTAATTATGCGGCATTTAAGGACCGGCTGCACGAAAACGCTCAGCCTGCTTTGTCCACAACAACCTGGCCGGCCAACTGGCGTAAGCCCTGCAGTGCCTGTGCCAGCACCGGGTTGTCACTTTCGCGCGGGTACACCATATAAGCCGGGTTGATATATTCCGGCGTCCCGGCGACACGGAACAAACTGCCGGCAGCGATGAAAGGTTCAGCCATACGTGCCGGCAGAAAGCAGCTGCCACCATTATTGAGAATCAGTTGTATGCCCAGCCAGCCGATGTTCACCACTTGCGGGGGACGTTCCAGCTCGGGATAACTCTGTGCATGCCGAGCATAAAAACGCGGCCCCCATTCAACATAGATATAGTCATTACCCGGTTCGACATCATCAGGCCGGCTGCTGACCAACACCAGTGTTTCATCAAAGAGACGTTCGACAATCAGACCCGGGCCGTGGCCGGGCGTATACATCAGGCAAACATCCAGCGTGCCTTCGACCAGCTGCCGCATCAGGTCTTCCTCGAATCCAATCTCGCTACGAATCGCGACATCGGTCGCCACACGGCGCATCCAGCCGACCCAGTCCGGCAGAAAGCCTTCCCACAATGCAATCCGACCACCAATACGGATAGTGGCGCGATACCGGCTCGGCAGGCCGACTTCGTGACGAGCCTGCTCTGCCGTGCGCACCAATCGCTTGGCGTGTTGCAGGAAACGACGCCCGGCTGGTGTCAGCGTGGCACCGGAGCGATTTCGCACAAACAACCGCGCGCCCAGTTCCGCTTCCAGGCGCTGGATACGCGCACTGACTGTCGATTGCGTCAGGTGCAATTCCCGGGCAGCCTCAAGAAAACTACCATGGGCGGTAATTGCCAGAAAAGTCCGTGACTGCTCAATATCCATGCTGTGATGCCCATATTCGGTCTGTTTTGGCTTTATATATCGATATCTTCGATAGTATCTATTGAATAATATCGCTTTACAAGCATTCAATGCAGCCGATAAAGTAGCCATAAATCAACTAATCGGGAGAACGAACATGAGCACGGAGATACAAGTTGCACGGGATATCGAAGGCTACCTGGTCGACCCGGAAGACTGGGATGAGCAAGTCGCCACTGAACTGGCCGCGGGAGAAGGCCTGGAACTCACAGAGGAATACTGGTCAATCCTCAACTTCATGCGAGCCTACTGGCTGGAGAATAAAGTCGCGCCGGATGTCCGCCATGTGGTCAGTTTTCTGGTAGACGAGAACGGTTTTGACAAAAAAATGGCCAAACAGCACTTGTTCAAATTATTCCCCTATGGCTATGTCAAACAGGCTTGCAAGATTGCCGGGATGCAACGCCCGCGCGCCTGGAGTACCGGTTAAGTCCCAACCTGTCAGTGATGGGCGGTCATGCAGGTCGTAACCTTCAGGTGGTGAACTTCCGTATCGATGTTTTCCCAACCTGTAGTCCGGTACCCGACATTACCGAATTGACCCGCCTGATTCTCGGGAGGATCGGCAACATCGGCCTGATCATTCAGATACAACCAGGGCTGAATCGGAAAATCATCAGGAATATCCAGGTTCAGGAAAACAGAACCCCAGGCACTGTGTACAGACAAGCGCGTATCGCTGACGGTATTGAATTGAGCTTCTTCATCAGACATCTGTCCGTCCACCACCAGGCTGGAGCTTGTGCCCGGTGAGCGAATGGTCAACTCGGGCAATCCCGGGGCATTACGCCAGTCCACTGTCGTCAGTGTTTCAACATCACTGAAGAACAGCCCCAGGTTGAAAGGGATATCGACGACAGTATCCATAATAAAGCTGTCGGGCATCATCACGTAATCGATATACAGTGCCGGGGTTTTCAGTTTCCACAGGATACGAACACGATTTTCTGTGCGTCGAATGACGCGTAACGGGCCGGTTTTTACCCGGGTTAACCGGGAGCTGTAGTCATTCGCCGTACGCCTGAACGAGATAAAACCGAACATGGAACCCTGATGACGAATCTTCATGGCATCAAGCACGTTGGGACTCCAGCGATTCGTAGCCAGTCGCCAGTGAAAACTGTCGATCAAAAACGGGTGCTGGCGGGAAAATCCGATGTTATACGTTCCGGTTTCAACGCTGTCCGTTGTCGGACCGTAACGGATCAGTTTGCGGGTTGGTACATTCTCTGTCGAATCAGATAAACCGGCATAAACCCAGCCTGTCTGACCGTGCTGTGAATCATTAACCTCGATCTCAATCAATGATGCCTGTTCAGTATTTGCAACCGCAGGCGGACGCCTTGCCGCGTAATCGGCCAGCCTGAAAACGATTTCATCATTCGGTTTCAATACCGGCATCTGATTCTCCGATGCAGACACTTCATCCAGAAGGTAACGTCCGTCGGCATCCCGTTGATCAATTTGTACTGTTATCGGTGATAATTGTTGATCACGATAATGAAGCAGTGTGATCTTCTGTATCGGCTTACCCAGCAGTGCGGGCAACTTGTCCGCAACGACAACGACCAGTGCATCAGGCGATCCACAATTTGTAACGGGCCAGGCTGTTGATCTCGCCATCGTTACTGCCCCTGCAGTAAGGTTCAGCCCTCCCAGGTAACAGCCCATAATAATTGTGATGAAATGTTTCACGTAGCGCACCTGTCTGCCCTATTTCGAAGCTCCGCATATTCAAACTCAGCCCCTGGTGCGAAAGGAACTGGAAATTTCTTTTCAGCCGGCTTTACTGTAGTATATACCGCTGTTTTTTCCCATTTTCTGGCTTCCAAACCGAGGATCGTTTCATGCAAATCGAGCAAAACAAGGTCGTCACCTTGAATTACACCCTGACCGACAACGACGGTAACGTCATCGACCAGTCCAATGACGGCAGCTTTGCCTATCTGCACGGCGCCAACAACATTATTCCCGGGCTGGAAAATGCCCTGACCGGCAAAACGGCCGGCGAAAAGATGGATGTAGCCGTCGAACCGGCTGATGGCTACGGTGAGCGCGATGCCGAAAAGACCCAGACCGTGCCACGCAACATGTTCCCGGAAGATGCTGAAATCGAAACCGGCATGCAGTTCCATGCCCAGGGCCCCGGCGATGAAACGCTGGTGGTTACCGTGATCAAGCTTGAAGATGACACGGTCACTGTCGACGGCAATCATCCGCTGGCAGGTGTTGCACTCAATTTTGATGTTGAAGTCATGGACGTTCGTGACGCCTCTGAAGAAGAACTCCAGCACGGTCATGTGCACGGAGCGGAAGGCCACGACCACGGCTGACTCGTGTCATTGTGAGCATAGTGCGGCAATCTCCCGGGCCTGGCAGCAGCCTGCCCGGGATTCCGCGCTACGCCCGTAACGACGGTCAGCTATCGCCCTCACAGTTTTTGATCTCAAACTCCAGTGATGAATGCGTGATGTCAAAGGCTTCGCCCAGCCGTTCCTTCAAGGCATCCTTGATCCCGGCAGTATCCTCAAAACAGTTGATGACAACGTGTGCTTCCAGCGCTCTGCGCTGCTCATCGATTTGCCACAGGTGAATATGGTGGACGTTCAGTACACCGCTCACTGTTTCCATGGCCGCTTTGACATCGGTCACCGACAGACCTTCCGGTGTACCCTCCATCAGCAAATGAATCGTTTGCGGTAACAGGCCGGCTGCCTGATACAACACGTATATCGCAATAAGCAATGTCAACAAGGTATCAGTCCAGTACCAGCCGTACAGCAGAATCAGACTACCGGCAATCACAACACCCACCGACGCCAGTGCATCAGACACATTGTGAAGAAATGCCGCACGGATATTCATGCTGTTTTTTGACATGGTCCAGGTCAGCACTGCGGTTGCCACATCGATAATCACTGCAACACCGGCAACGATTACGACGATCCAGCCTTCGATAACCTGTGGATCAAAAATACGCCATATCGCCTCGTAAACAAGAAACAGCCCCACCAGCACCAGAATAATCAGGTTGATCAGCGCGGCAATCACTTCGGCACGCCGGTAGCCAAAGGTACGTAAATTATCGGCCGGCTGACGTCCAATGCGCCGGGCCAGCCAGGCAATCAGCAATGAGCTGGCATCACTGAAATTGTGCAAGGCATCGGCGATCAGCGACAGACTGCCGGAGAAAAGGCCACCGACCACCTGCGCCACCGTAAGCAGCATGTTGGCCACAATGGCAAACAACAAGCGCCGGTCACCCATATGCTCTACGTCATGATGATGCTGGTGATCATGACTCATGCCGGTTTTCCCTCACACGGAATATCCTTTGCCAGGGTTATTTCATTTTTCCTTGACTGGATCAGTGCATCCTTGTTGAAACGGCGTAATTTCTTGATTGCTGCTTCACGAATACTGGCACTGCTACGGTCATGACCGCTCTCCAGGTACACCAGCTGTTGTGGCTGGCGACCGCGAAAATAGCGCGCACCACGCTGGCTGGCATGTTGCTGCATGCGCCGTTCAACGTCATTACTGATACCGGTGTACAGCGAGTTATCGCTACACAGAATCATGTACACCTGCCAGTTGTTCACGGAGTATTGATTTCCAGTGGCTGGCCGCATTGGCGGCAACGATAGCAGGCCACACCGCGCCGCACCCGGTTATGCCGGCAGGTCGAGAGTTCGTGGGTACTGCAAGCACAGTGATAGGCAAAACGGCGCTGCCGCCGCACCGGTAACCCCGTCAGGTCATAACGTGCTGTGGCACGTGGCTCGGCGTCCAGTGCGCGCATCACCGACTTCCACTCTGCGCCGTGCGCGCGTACCCGGCGCAACCCCCACAGCTGATCTACCACAAAATGCGCCACTTCGTGCGGTACTGTTTCCTTGAGGTTGTCGTCAAAATAGCGGGCAAAGATATAAGGGTTATAACGAATCGCGGCGGCACCCCGCAGCACCCGGTATTGCCCGGCGGCACGCCCCGTGAGATCAAACTGCACCGGCGGCAACACAAACTCCCGCTCGAACAAGCCTGCTGCACGTGTCACGCACGCCTGCGTGGCCTGATGAACCTGGCGCTGCTGCACTATATCGATGGATTCGGGTGACATGAAGGACATCATAACGAAAAACAGACGCGACGTGGATTGGATATACTACCGCCCATGGGACGCTACCGACCGCCACAACCTCAATCCTCGCTGTACATCACCCGTGCCGGCTACGAAAACCTGCAACAGGAACATAACGACATCTGGAAACGCCGCGCTGAGGTCACCAAAGCCCTGTCGGCCGCCGCTGCCGAGGGAGACCGTTCCGAAAACGCTGAGTACATCTACCGGAAGAAAGAACTTCGTGAAATCGACCGACGTATCCGTTATCTGCAAAAACGCCTGCCGGAACTCAAGGTGGTCTCCGAACCACCGAGCGACCGTGAACGGATTTTTTTCGGTGCCTGGGTTACGCTGGAAAATGACAACGGCGAGGAAGTGACCTACCGCATTGTCGGCCCGGATGAATTCGACCCGGGCAAAGGCTGGATCAGCATGGACTCGCCCATGGCGCGGGCATTAATGAAGAAAACACGGGATGATGAAATAACATTGCACATCGGTGAGCGCGAAACACGCTTTGTGGTGCTGGATGTCCGGTATTCAGGTGGTTGATGCCACACCCGCTGATTTTCGGACAAGGCTCGGGCTTGTCCCCAGCAGCTTCTTGAACGCTTTTGAAAAAGCAAATTCAGACTGGTAACCCACCACACCGGATATCTCGCAAATGGCCATCCTGGTATCGACAAGCAATTCACGCGCTTTCAGCATGCGCCAGCGTGCCAGATAGAGCATCGGCGATTCACCGACCAGACGACGAAACTTTTCTGCAAAGACTGAACGTGACATCAACGCCACCCTGGCCAGCTCATCGAGCGTCCAGTCGTGTGCAATATCACTATGCATCATATTCAGGGCTTTACCGATATTCCGGTCCTGAACGGCAACCAGAAAACTGGCACAATCATCCATCGACTGAATATGTGCTGCCAGTGCCTGGATAAACAGCGCTTCTGCCAACCTGTCAACAACAGCATCCGCCGCAGGATTGTTATCCGTCGTGGAAATATTGGCGGCCAGTTCGGACGCCGTCGCAATCCAGCGGGTACTTTCGTGCTCACCGGCTTTTATATGAATACACGGGCTTAAGGTATCAAACAACGGGTGGGGCAGCCCTTTGTCGTACTCGAAGTGACCACAAATAAGTGAAGTCGTTGCCGACCCCTGGCCTCCGAAGGCAACACCGTGTTCGCGATCCTCTTCTTTCGGCGCACTTAATAATTCCTGAGCCTGTACGGTCGAGGCGCCCGGTTCATACAGAAGAGCGTGACTGGTTCCGTGCGCAAATATGGCCACATCACCTTTTGACAATTTAACTGTAGGCTTACCCTCGCCGGTTTCCAGCCAGCAATCCCCATCAGTCACGATATGGAAGTTGGCAAACTGGCCAGAGGGTATCTTCATACCCCAAGGCGCATGGAAGCGTGCGTGGAAATACACCGTTCCACGCAGCTTCAGGGTTTGAAGAATGTCAGAAAGAATATCCATCCAGGGGATTATTGCGCTTTGTTCAGCGTTTTCCAGTTTGTTTCCGCCTTTGAATAAAGTGCGCGTTCATTATCGTTCCAGGGCATCTTGGTATTAAATTTCTTGCCTTCATACATGTCGTTGAAGAACACCAGCAATTCACCGTTGTAGAGCTTGAATGCATCCGGGTTGGCCGGAACTTTGGCATTTTTGGCACCGACAGCAAAGGCACAGAACCCATTATATTTCGGTGCATAATGTTTCGGATCCTTTTTGAAAGCGGCCAGGTTTTCCGGGCTTGAAAAACGAAATTCGACACCGTCATATTTTGTTGCATATTTCGCTGAACCCTTAACGGGCTTGTCACTGGTCCGGTATGCTACGACATCATACCCGTCCAGTACAACGTTCTCCGCATTGGTATTCCAGGTTCCCGCGAATAGTGATGTTGTTGTCACAATAAAAACAGCGATCACCGCTGCGATGCCAAACAGGGGTTTAGTATTCATAATGCGATCTCCCAGGATAGTTAAGCCCGGTACCTGTGACCGGGTTTAGCCATTCTTGGGCAAGACCACCACACTGAACATGCTCGAACAGCGGGATGTTCTGTCTATTCGTCCGAAATTTCATCGCTCTGAAAGACCCAAAACAACTATCAGCGATCATTAAATATTGCTTTAACCCTGTATTTAAAGGGAGAGACTCCAAAAATATGTCTATATACAGGCACACAAACCGTAATTTCTCTCACTGGCAAACAAAATATTTTTAGTGTTAACTCTGTCTCGCGGTGTTGTTATTTGCATAAAAGAAATATGAAAGCAGATGACAGAAGCAGCTCCGGGATTTGAGCCGTTTCTGAATTTTACATGTAGTTCATGCCACTATAAGGAAAGAATAATGATGAGCAGTCAAAACAATACCTTTTCAAGACGCGATATATTAAAAATGTCCACTGCGGTAGTGATAAGCGCCAATGCAAGTCCAGCCTTTGCGATGACAGATGTTGACGACGATGATGATTCTCCTTCATCAACACCTGTGCGAAATGTCACACAAGGCGCAGTCGGCTTTACCAGCTTTATCCACCCAAGCGTAACACTGAACGTTGAGGTACTCAGCATAGGCGCTGCCAGCATCATCGATGCTTTTGTCAGTCTGAATGGCCATCAGGCCGTTATTGGAAATGCCGTCAACCTGCAGGATAACGACCGGCTTCTCGATTTTGACACTGATCACGGACGCGGAGACCTGGAAATCGGTGATGGAACCTTCACCGCACACGGTGTGACATTTGTTGGCAAAGTAAAAATCGGTGAAGCCTGTGGTACCGGCATCAATGCCATCGTTCAAAATACCACCGTGGGTGATGCAAGCTTTATCGGCCTGAATGCCCGCATCCTGGGGCGCTATCCCGAAAAGCCTATCGAAATACCCGAGGCATCCCTGGTCCTGTTTGGCGCCAGAATCCTCGAACAAGAGGATGTTGCTGCCAACATCATCCCGGTCCCGGCTCCTTTCTCTGTATTTTTTGCCGATGTTGATGAAGAGAACCTGGTTCTGGCACGTGGTTTCAATCTACTTTACCGGGCTGCTGCACGCATGACTCCGTTCTCCGACATTGCCGGAGACCCGCGCAATCCAGGTGCTGATTTCCCGGACCTGAAAACGGCATTCGGCAAATTATCTCTCGCCCCTCCTACTGTTTCGCGGCGAGGTAACGGTGTCATCCCCGGACGCCAGGCCACCCTGGGTGATTTGGGTTTTGCACGTTTTGAACCGCTTAACCCGACTCCCCGGCCCGGTACACCTGCGCCGGACGAAGGTGGCCTCGGGCTTAACGCGGCCCCATCTGCAAGCCCGGAATCCGGCGCACGTTTTATCACACCACACGTCGCCAGTCCGGAACTGATCATGGATGGAGGCATTGTGCTCGGTGGTTGTGATCTGGCAGAAGGTGTCGTTGTCTCTCCGGGTGCTTATGTCCTTGGCGATGTAGCACCAACAGTCAGCATCGGTCGTGATACCTACATTGGCGCCAACACCAGTGTGCACGAATTAACCTTCACATCTTGCCATATCGGTGACAACTGTCACATTGGAAAACGTTGTGTACTGCACGGCCCGCTGGACGTCGGTGACAACGTTACCGTCGGCGATGGTGCCACGTTGTTTGGCCCGATCATTCACGACGGTGTAACCATTGGTAAAAATGCCCTGGTCTTCGGACCAGTGGAAGTAACAGAAGATATTCCTGACGACGCCATTGTGGTTGCTCCGGGTAACGAGTTCCTGATTGCACCATCGGCACCCTCAACGGCGCGGATCACACTGCCTCACAGCCAACATATGCTGGCACAGTGGCGGGATGTTCAGAGTAGCGGTTCCTGCTGCGGTTGCGGGTTGGGTGGTATGGCATTGATGTCGGCATCCGTCTGAGGTGCAACACTGATACAGGGGATACAACATGATAATTCGAAATACCGTAATAGCATTAAGTCTGAGTCTGGTTCCATTCCTTTCCTGCGCCGATGAATCTGTCGATATAAAGGCTGCCAGTGTAACGGGCTGGAACCGTTTGCTTGATCAACCTCGTTACCGCTGGGACTTTCTGGCTCCGCCGCTGGATATCGCGGGTGCCAATACTGTCGGTGCATACAATCCGGATGGGAATAACCCGCTACCGCTGGGCCCTGGCTCACCACCGGAAACCATTCTCGCAACAGTAGCCGACCCGTTTCTGGAAGTTGTCTTCCCACCCTTTCAGGTCAGCAGTGCCAACCCGGACTTTATTAACCTGAAGCTTCGCGATGTTCCATCCATGGTGCGCGGCGACCTGGTCACACGTGCCGCACTGCCTTTCATCACGAATGCGGCAGTAATCTCACAGTCACAGGCCGCACCGGATCAGCCGGATCCGATCACACTGGGTGACTGGCTCAAGGCTTCCGGAAAAATGCACGTCTCCTGCGAAGAAGATGGCACCGCAGAAATCAAAATAAAGGTACACGACCTGATTCCACATCGTGCCTATACGGTATGGGCCATGTGGCATTTGAGTGATGGCAGGATTTTCCCCCAGCCCTTCGGTGGAGCACCCAATGGCTATATCACAGATGAAGAAGGTGAAGCCGAATACGAACGTACGCTCAATTTCTGTCCACTTGAGGCGGCGCGTAATGGTATCGATAACAATCGGCTGCTATCCATCATCACTCACTTGCACTCCGATCATGTGCTTTATGGCGCTGTACCGACACCATCAGGTGCAGGATTGCCCCCGGGAACTGTTGGACACATGCAGCTTGAGTGGAACTTTCCCGGCGCTGGCGTTCC
>CAZVBD010000085.1:0-6048 GCA_964625255.1 uncultured Thiohalobacter sp.
ACGCTATGTTTATTGTCGATGTGGGTCATGAAAAGATTGCGATTGCTGAAGCGAAGAAGCTCGGTATCCCGGTTGTTGGTATCGTCGATACCAACAACTCGCCAGACGATGTCGATTATGTCATTCCCGGCAATGATGATTCCATTCGTGCCATCCAGCTCTATGTTCAGGGCGTGGCTGATGCCGTCGAGGAAGGCCGTAACACGATGGCGCAGATCAGCGGCAGCAAGGATGACGAATTCGTCGAAGTCAGCGGTACAGCCCAGTAACAGCAGGGCCAGCCGTTTTTTCAGCACATTACAGTATTATTGAAGAGGAATTGATCATGGCAATCTCAGCAGCGCAGGTTAAAGAACTGCGCCAGCGCACCGGCTGCGGCATGATGGAGTGCAAGAAAGCACTGGTGGACGTGGATGGTGATATGGATGCCGCCGCTGAAGCACTGCGCAAATCCGGTCTGGCCAAGGCCGACAAGAAAGCCGGTCGTGTGGCAGCCGAAGGGGTCATCATTGTTGAAGTGAGTGGTGACGGCAAGGCAGCGACAATGGTTGAAGTGAATTCCGAAACTGACTTCGTGGCCCGAAAGGACGATTTCCAGAATTTCGCCCGTGCGGTGGCAAAGCGGATTCTGGCTGATGCACCGGCCGACATGGATGCTCTGATGGCCATGCCGCTGACGGACGGTGGTGAAACGATCGAAGAAGCCCGTCGTGGTTTGATTGCCGCCATTGGTGAAAATATCAATGTTCGCCGTTTCGTACGCCGCGAAGTGGGTACTGGCAACCTGTCCAGCTACCTGCACGGTGAACGTATTGGCGTGCTGGTCGAAGTGGAGGGTGGTGACGCAGGACTGGCGCGTGATGTCGCGATGCATGTGGCCGCTTCCAGGCCGGTCTGTATCGACGAAACGGGTGTGCCGCAGGAACTGCTCGACAAGGAAAAGGATATCTTTTCCGCACAGGCAGAGGCCAGTGGTAAGCCGCCCGAGATTATCGAAAAGATGGTCTCCGGGCGAATTCGCAAGTTTCTCGGTGAAATCACCCTGGTGGGACAACCTTTCGTCAAGGATCAGGATCAGACTGTTGGCAAATTACTCAAGGCTGCTGGAGCGACCGTCAAAGGCTTTGATCGACTGGAACTCGGCGAAGGGGTCGAGAAGAAGACCGAAAACTTTGCAGAAGAGGTTATGGCGCAGGTTCAGGGCAGCTGAGTCAGCGCCTTGCCGGGGAGGACGTGAAGTCCACTTGTCGGTATGATTCACGGGGTCGCAATGCGGCCCCGTTTTGTACCTGCGGTCAATATGTTGGAATCACCGCTGGTAGCGTGAGACCAGAGATGATAAGTTTACTTAAATTAGCTCTATAACTTATTGTAAATAAAAACTTATGAGTCAAAATAAACTGGCCTATCGTCGTATCCTCCTGAAGTTGAGCGGTGAGGCATTGATGGGAAAAGGCGATTACGGGATTGATCCTGAAACCATTCGCCGTGTGGCAGGTGAGATACATGAACTCGCCGGGCAGGGTGTGGAAATCGGGCTGGTCATCGGTGGTGGCAATATATTTCGTGGTGCAGGGTTGGCGCAGGGTGGTATTGACCGGGTGACCGGTGACCACATGGGCATGCTTGCCACGGTGATCAATGCGCTGGCGATGCAGGACGCGCTGGAAAAACTCGGCAGCCAGTGCCGGGTGATGTCGGCGCTCAAGATCAACCAGGTCAGCGAAGACTATATCCGTCGTCGTGCCGTGCGTCACCTGGAAAAAGGGCGCATTGTATTGTTTGCTGCCGGCACCGGAAATCCGTTTTTTACCACGGACTCCGCTGCCAGTCTGCGCGCCATCGAGATAGGCGCCGAGATTATGCTCAAGGCGACCAAGGTCGATGGTATTTACGATTCCGACCCGATGAAAAACCCGGATGCCGTGCGTTATGAATCACTCAGTTATGATGAGGCGATTGTCAAAAAACTGAGTGTGATGGATACCACAGCGTTGGTGTTGTGCCGTGACCAGAACGTGCCTGTGCGCGTGTTCAACCTGTTTGAACCGGGCAATCTTTTAAGGGTGGTTCAAGGTGAAGCAATCGGAACACTGGTGGAGTAAGGCAAGATGATCGAGGAAATTCTGGATGACGCCAGGTCTCGCATGGGCAAAAGTATCGAGTCCTTCAAACAGGCGCTGAGCAAGATTCGCACGGGCAGGGCACACCCCAGTCTGCTTGATCACGTGAAAATTGATTATTATGGCTCGGACGTCCCACTCAGCCAGGTGGCCAATATTACGGTAGAGGATTCCCGCACGCTGGTGGTTAATCCCTGGGAAAAGTCGATGGTGCAGGCGGTCGAGAAGGCGATTATGAAGTCTGATCTCGGGTTGAATCCAAACACTGCCGGCACCGTCATACGTATTCCCATGCCGGCACTGACCGAAGAGCGTCGCCGCGATATGGTAAAAATTGTCCGCAATGAGGCGGAAGGCACGCGGGTCGCGATTCGTAACATCCGTCGCGATGCCAACAGCGATTTTAAGGAACTGCTGAAGGAAAAGGAAATTTCCGAAGACGACGAACGCCGCGCCAGCGATCGCATACAGAAGCTGACTGATCAGTATGTCGATGAAGTCGAGAAGCTGGTTGAGGTTAAAGAAACGGAGTTGATGGAAATCTGATCCGGCACGACCCGGAAGCAGGCTGAAAAGATCAAGCACATGTCACAGGAGCCAGTCCAAGCCGGAGCAGCGGTCGCCGAACAGCGTTTGCCGCGTCATGTTGCCATTATCATGGATGGCAATGGCCGCTGGGCCAGGCAGCGTATGCTCCCGCGTTACCTGGGACACCGTGAAGGTGTCAAGGCTGTTCGGCGTATTGTTGAATCCTGTCGTAGCCGTGGTATCGAAGTTCTTACCCTGTTTGCCTTCTCCAGTGAAAACTGGCGGCGCCCGAAAACTGAAGTGGGGTTGCTGATGGAGTTGTTTCTTCGCACTCTGCGTAAGGAAGTTGCACGATTGCACAAGAACAATGTGCGCTTGCGATTTATCGGAGATCGTAGCGCCTTCAATGAAAAACTGCAGTCATTGATGGACAGTGCGGAGGTGCAGACCGCCGGAAACAACGGCATGACCCTGGCTATTGCGGCAAATTACGGTGGCCGCTGGGATATGGCCGCTGCGGCCAGACGGCTTGCAACGCGAGTAGCCAACGGAGAGCTCCGGCCCGAGGACATTGATACCGTGCTGCTCGGTAAAGAGCTGTCGATTACCGAACTCCCGGAACCGGACCTGTTTATCCGGACCGGTGGTGAGCAGCGCATCAGCAATTTCATGTTGTGGCAACTGGCCTATACCGAGCTGTATTTTACTGATTTGTTGTGGCCGGACTTTGATGTTGTGGCGTTTGATGAAGCACTGCAATCCTTTGCCAGCCGACAACGGCGTTTTGGAAAAACCGGTGACCAGGTAGAGCAGACAGGGCGTGCTTAAACAACGAATTCTCAGTGCACTGATCCTTGTGCCACTGGTGGTGCTGGCGGTACTGCGTCTCGATTTAAGCGGTTTTGCCCTGCTGGCTGCGGGCGCTGTGTTACTGGGTGCCTGGGAATGGGCATCACTGATCCCCTTACGCAGTCTGGTGGCACGAATGGTTTTCGTGCTGGTGGCATTTGCGGCGGTCGTGATTACCTGGCAATTCGCACAAAACGAGCTACTGGTTAACAGCATACTCTGGGGCGCCATGGGTGGCTGGATACTGATACTGTTCTGGATTACCACACCGGAACTGGGCCGTGTGAAAACCCCGGCACACGCTGTCATGAAGTTTATACTGGGTATCGCCGTGCTGGTCAGTGCCTGGCTGGCGCTGGTGGTCTTGCACAGCCGCCCGGATGAGGGACCACGCTGGGTATTATTCCTGCTGTTCCTCATCTGGTTCGCTGACAGTGGTGCTTACTTTGCCGGACGTCAGTGGGGAAAAACAAAACTTGCACCACAGGTCAGCCCGGGCAAGACCTGGGAAGGTGTCATGGGTGCGCTGACGGTGTGTACCCTGTTCGCTGCGGGCTTTGGACACTACATAGGTTTGCGGGGTGCCGTATTGGCAAGTTTTACCCTGGTCTGCCTGGTGACCGTGATGTTCTCCATCGCCGGCGACCTGCTGGAAAGTTTACTGAAACGCCACCATGGCGTGAAGGATTCCGGGACCATGATCCCGGGGCATGGTGGTGTACTGGATCGTATCGACAGCCTGTTGGCGGCTGCACCGGTGTTTGTTTTTGGCCTGAGGTGGATTGAACTGTGAAACGACAGGGCATTACCCTACTCGGCGCAACGGGTTCTATCGGTGTCAGCACACTCGACGTGATCCGACGTCATTCAGAGCGCTACCGGATTGTGGCGCTGACGGCCAATCGCGACGTCGACAGCCTTTTCAAACAATGTATCGAGCACCAGCCACGTTATGCCGTGATGGCTGATGCAGATTCAGCAGAACAGTTGCGACAACGCCTGCACGATCCGGCACCGGATATCGAAGTGCTCGCCGGACCTGAGGGATTGAAACGTGTTGCCAGCCTTGATGAGGTGGATTGCGTTATGGCGGCCATTGTCGGTGCCGCCGGGCTGATGCCGGCACTGGAAGCCGTGCGTTCAGGCAAACGTATTCTGCTTGCCAACAAGGAAGCACTGGTGATGTCAGGCGCATTGTTTATGCAGCAGGTCCGGGATGGTGGCGCTGTGTTGTTGCCGGTAGACAGTGAGCACAATGCTATTTTCCAGTGTATGCCTGCGTCATTCGTGCCCGGAGCAGGTCACCCGGACGGTGTCAGCAAGATATTGCTTACGGCATCCGGCGGGCCGTTTCGCACCACGCCGATTGAACAACTCGGCGGTATTACACCTGAGCAGGCCTGTGCACACCCCAACTGGGACATGGGACGCAAGATTTCGGTGGATTCCGCCACCATGATGAACAAGGGGCTTGAAGTTATCGAGGCATGCTGGCTGTTTTCTACCGAAGCGGCCGATATTCAGGTCGTGATCCATCCGCAAAGCGTCATTCATTCCATGGTGCAGTATCACGATGGTTCTGTGCTGGCGCAGCTCGGAAATCCTGATATGCGAACCCCGATTGCACATTGTCTGGCGTGGCCTGAACGCATTGACGCAGGTGTGGAGCCGCTGGATATCGTCAGCATCGGTCGACTGGATTTCGAAGCGCCGGACCTGGAACGCTTCCCCTGTCTGCGACTGGCGCAGGAAGCCTGGCAGGCTGGTGGTACCGCTTCAGCTATATTGAATGCAGCCAACGAGATAGCCGTTGAAGCTTTCCTCGGTGGACAGCTGGCTTTTACCGATATCCCCGGCATTATTGAATCCACGCTGTCACATCTCAGTGTGCATGAAGCGACGACACTGGACGCCATTCTTGATGCTGACCACCAGGCGCGCGAATACGCAGACGCACTGGTCAATGACACTGCACATTTGGGAGAGCTGGCGTGACAAGCTTCCCCGGGATGCTCCTGGCATTTATAGCCGCCATCAGTGTGCTGGTGGCAATACATGAATTTGGCCATTTCTGGGTGGCAAAAAAACTTGGTGTTAAGGTATTGCGGTTTTCTATCGGGTTCGGGAAACCGTTATGGCGGCGCAACTTTGGTGCGGATAATACCGAGTTTGTGGTGGCAGCCCTGCCGCTGGGTGGTTACGTCAAGATGCTCGACGAGCGTGAAGCACCGGTAGCAGACGATGAACGTTCTCGCGCCTTTAACCAAAAGCCTCTCTGGGTCCGGTCTGCCGTCATACTGGCTGGCCCCCTGTTTAATTTTTTGTTTGCCGTAGTCGCTTTCTGGTTAATGTTTGTCAGTGGCGTGCCCGGCATGAAGCCGGTACTTGGTGATGTTACCCCTGATTCAATTGCAGCACAGGCGGGCTTTCAGGCAGGTGATGAAATACTGTCCATCGATGGTGAAAAAGCCTCCACCTGGGATGATGCCACGATGTTGCTGCTGGATGCAGCGCTGGCGCGTCGCAGCAGTCAGGTAGAAGTTCGTGA
>CAZVBD010000085.1:6148-10657 GCA_964625255.1 uncultured Thiohalobacter sp.
CGTGTGACGGTGCGATACGGTGTGGTGGAAGCCGTTAGCCGCTCCATCGCCAAGACCTGGGAAACTTCGGCGCTGACTGTGCGTACGCTGTGGGGCATGCTGGCCGGGCGCGCCTCTATCGAAAATATCAGTGGTCCACTGAGTATTGCGCAATATGCAGGCTATTCCGCCAGTGCCGGCCTGGCGAGCTTTCTCAAGTTTCTTGCTATTGTCAGCGTCAGCCTCGGGATACTCAATCTGCTTCCTGTCCCGATACTCGACGGGGGGCACTTGCTGTATAACATGATCGAGTGGCTGCAGGGCAAACCCCTGTCCGAAGCTGCACAACAGGTCGGGCAGCAGCTCGGTATTGTGCTGCTGCTGCTGTTAATGAGTGTTGCTTTTTATAACGACTTGTCCCGATTGTTCGGGACCTGACTGTTTGCGGATATTTTTATGCGATTTAGTTTGAAACCACTGGTTATGGGCATGATGCTGGCGTCATCTGCACATGCTTTCGAAGCTTTTGATGTCAAGGATATCCGTGTTGAAGGGTTGCAGCGTATTGCGCCGGGTACGGTATTCAATCACTTGCCGGTAAAGGTTGGTGATCGTTTTAATACCTTTGAATCAGAGCGGGCGATTCGCGCCTTGTTCAAATCCGGTTTCTTCCGGGATATTCGCCTGCAGCGCGATGGCGATGTTCTGGTCGTTGAGGTCGAGGAACGTCCTGCGGTCGCCAGTATCAAGGTTCAGGGTAATGAGGATATCGAAACAGAGCCACTGCTGGATTCACTTGAAGACATCGGACTGGCCGAAGGCCGCGTATTTAACCGCTCACTGCTGGAACAGGTAGAGCAAGAGCTGGAGCGGCAGTATTTCAGTCGTGGCAAGTATGGTGTAAAGATCAAAACAACGGTGACGCCCCTGGAGCGTAACCGGGTCGGTATTCTCATTGATGTATCCGAGGGTGTCGTTGCACGTATCAAGCAAATTAACATTGTGGGTAACAACGTTTTTGACGATGAGACCCTGCTCGATCAGTTTGAACAGCGGGTACCGGGCTGGCTGACCTTTTATACCAAGGATGACCAGTATTCCCGGCAGAAGCTCGCGGCCGATCTGGAAACACTGCGTTCCTATTACCAGGACCGGGGTTATCTCAAGTTCAATGTGGATTCCACCCAGGTGTCTATTACGCCGGACAAGAAAGATATCTATATCACTATCAATATCACGGAAGGTGAGCAGTATCATGTGAGTGATATCAAGCTTTCGGGTGACCTGGTGGTGCCGGCCGAGGAACTGTTCCCTGAATTCAGGATAAATGCCGGCGACATCTTCTCGCGAAAGAAGGTATCCAGTACGGTGACACGGCTCTCGGATCATCTGGGTAACAGGGGTTACGCCTTCGCCAATGTGAACACGATTCCTGATATCAACGAGGAGACACGAGAGGTTTCCCTGACTTTCTTCGTTGACCCGGGCAAACGGGTTTACGTTCGCAGAATTAACTTTGCCGGTAACACCAAGACCCGCGACCAGGTCATGCGCCAGGAAATGCGCCAGATGGAGGGCGGCTGGTTTTCCGCAAAGAAAGTCGAGCGTTCGCGTACCCGTCTGCAACGGTTGGGATATTTCTCGGCCGTTAACGTGGAAACACCGGCGGTACCTGGCACCACTGACCAGGTCGATGTGAATTATTCCATCGCTGAACAGCCTTCGGGCAGCATTTCAGTCGGTGTTGGTTTTTCCCAGACATCCGGGTTATTGCTGAACGGCAGTATTTCCCAGAATAACTTTCTTGGCACCGGTCGACGCGTAGCTGCCTCGATCAATAACAGTTCGTTTAACCGGATTTTCAGTTTTTCCTATAATAATCCCTATTACACGGTGGATGGTATCAGCCGCGGGTTTGGCGCTTTTTACCGCCAGACAGATGCAAGACGGGCCAATATTGCCCGTTATTCGACGGATACCTATGGCGCTAACGTGACATATGGTTTCCCGATTAATGAGTTCGATACCTTCAATTTTGATTTGAAGGCAGACAGTCTCCGGCTTAGCTCGTCGGGATTCTCATCCGTACAAATTACTGATTTCATTGCTCAGCACGGTGATGAATTCAAAAGTGTGACGCTGGTAGGCAGTTTTTCGCACGATACACGAAATCGCCGGATATTCCCGAGCAGTGGTGGTGTGCAGCGCGTGAGTGTTGAGACCAAGGTGCCTGGCTCAGAGCTGGAATACTATAAGCTCAACCTGCGTGCGCAGCACTATGTGCCGTTGACGCGGGTATTTGTATTATCATCGAAACTACAAATTGGTTGGGGTGATGGTTTTGGCAGCTTCAACAACCTGCCGTTTTTCCAGAACTACTTTGCCGGTGGTACCCGTTCTGTTCGCGGGTACCGGGATTTCTCGCTGGGTCCACGTGACTCGAGAAATGACCCGCTTGGCGGCAGCTTCAAGACGGTGGGCAATATGGAGATAGTCTTTCCACCACCGTTCATGTCCGGCAGTACCAGCGTCAGGCTGAGCCTGTTTTATGATGTGGGTAACGTGTTCGCTTCTACACAGGCTTTCAGTGCTAATGATTTGCGTATGTCAGCCGGTCTTGCCGCTGTCTGGCTTTCGCCGGTCGGACCGCTGTCAATCAGTGTCGCACAGGCGTTTAATGACCAGGAAAATGACAATACCCAGCTCTTCCAGTTTAATCTTGGTACAGGGTTCTGATGCAGGAATATCGTATTCAGTTTGATTTCATTTCGAGGAGATAGATGTGAATAAGATCAAGGCTATATTAAGTGGATTATTGTTGCTGGGTGCGTTTGCCACACCGGCATATGCCGAGACGACGGTCGGTGTGGTGAATTTCCTGCGCATGATGGAAGAAGCGCCGCAGGCAAAGGCAGCACAGAGCAAGATCGAATCAGAATTTGCGCCTCGTGAACAGGAGCTTCTTGCGTTGCAAAAGGAAATACGCAAGCTGGAAGACAAGCTTGCGAAAGATGGTGCTGTGATGAGCGAAAGCCAGAGCAACAAACTGGAGCGTGAAGTCTTGTCGAAGGGCCGTGAAATGAAGCGTTCACGTGAGGAGTTCCGCGATGATCTGAACATTCGCAAGAATGAGGTGACCTCACAACTGCAACGACAGATGCTGGAAGCTACGCGCGAGCTGGCCAAGGAAAAGGGCTTTGATATTATCCTCGGACAGGGCGTAGTCTATGCCAACAAGAAATCCGATATCACCAATATGGTGCTGGAGAAGCTGATAGACGATTTCAAGTCGGGCAGCGGCAAGTAGACAATAGCGGAAAGGTTATATGCCCTTTACCCTGTCGGAACTGGCGGAGCAGCTTGATGTCTTATGGCGGGGAGACGGTGATACGCTGATCTCCTCGGCATCAACGCTGCAGCATGGTTCGCAGGGTGCGTTGAGTTTTCTTGCCAATCCCGCCTACCGGAAATATCTGGCGGATACGTGCGTGTCAGCCGTTTTGCTTGAGCAGGAAAATGTTGAGGCCTGTCCGGTAGCCGCCCTGATTTCTGCCAATCCCTACGCAGATTATGCACGTGCAGTACGATTGCTCTACCCGTCACAACCACTGATACCCGGTGTTCATGCAAGTGCTGTTATTGATGCGGATGCCGAAGTTGATCCGGAAAGCTGTATTGGTGCCAATGTCGTCGTAGCCGCCAGTGCGCGTATCGGCAAAGGTGTCTATCTCGGTCCGGGTTGTGTGATCGATGCAGGCGTTGTTATTGGCGAAGACAGCTGCCTGGTCGCCAATGTCACGGTGCTGGCAAAAGCCCGGATTGGTCGACGGGTTACGATTCATCCTGGTGCCGTTATCGGTAGCGAAGGTTTTGGATTGGCAGAGGTCGATGATGGTTGGGAAAAGGTACCGCAACTGGGCAGTGTGCGTATTGGTGATGATGTCGATATCGGTGCCAATACCACCATCGACCGCGGTGCGCTTGAGGACACGGTGATCGAGGAGGGTGTGCGCATCGATAATCAGGTACAAGTGGCGCACAATGTGTTTATTGGTGCGCACACAGCCATTGCGGGCTGCGTCGGTATTTCCGGCAGTGCACGGATCGGCCGGCATTGTCGGTTGGCGGGCGGCGTGGGTGTGGTCGGGCACCTGGAGATTGCGGATCACGTGACCGTTACCGGCATGTCGATGATTACGCGCTCAATCACCCGGCCTGGCAGTGTCTGGTCAGCGGGTACGCCATTGATGGAAAACACCACCTGGCGACGAAATGCAGCACGTATGAAGCAGTTGGACGACCTTGCAAAACGTCTTGCAAGAATTGAAAAATTGCATAAGAAATAACATGTTAATGGATAAAACTAGAGTCGGGTTTAATAATTGATGATGGATATCAACGAAATCAGAAATACCTTGCCGCACCGCTACCCGTTTTTGCTGGTGGATCGTGTGCTGGAATTTGAGGCCGGGAAGTCGCTGGTAGCGATCAAGAATGTTTCCTTTAACGAGCCGTTTTTCCAGGGACACT
>CAZVBD010000086.1:0-10580 GCA_964625255.1 uncultured Thiohalobacter sp.
TAAAGACCGAGATATTTTGCGTTATAACCCACACGCGCTGATCGAAGGCATGGCGATTGCAGGCTATTCGATGGGCGCCACCATCGGTTACAACTACCTGCGTGGCGAGTTTCACCACGAGCCGTTCGAGCGCTTTGAACAGGCGCTGAAGGAAGCTTATGAGGCCGGGTACCTCGGTGAGAACCTGATGGATTCCGGTGTTGATATTAACCTGTATTCGCACCTGGGCGCCGGCGCCTATATCTGTGGTGAAGAAACCGCATTACTGAATTCGCTGGAAGGCAAGAAAGGCCAGCCACGTTACAAGCCGCCGTTCCCGGCCAACTTTGGTCTGTACGGCAAGCCAACCACCATCAATAACACCGAAAGCCTGGCCTCGGTGCCGGCGATTATGCGTAACGGTGGCGAGTGGTTCCTGAATCTCGGACAGCCCAATAATGGCGGTGAAAAAGTCTGGTGCGTATCCGGGCACGTCAACAATCCCGGTAACTTTGAAATCCCGCTGGGCGCACCCTTTACCGAACTGCTCGAACTGGCTGGTGGTGTGCGTGACGGTCACAAACTCAAGGCGGTGATTCCCGGTGGCTGTTCCATGCCGGTGATGCCTGCCGATTTAATCATGGACGTAAAACTCGATTACGATTCATTATCCAAAGCTGGTTCCGCGCTCGGTTCCGCCGGTATGATCGTAATGGATGACAGTACCTGTATGGTCAAGGCGCTGATGCGTATTTCACGCTTCTATTACGCTGAATCTTGCGGGCAGTGTACGCCGTGTCGCGAAGGTTGCGGCTGGATGTACCGGGTGATCAAACGTATCGAGGAAGGCCAGGGCACCATGGAGGACATCGACCTGCTGGAAAGTGCGGCCGGGCAGATTGAAGGGCATACCATTTGTGCCTTTGGTGATGCAGCGGCCTGGCCGGTACAGAGTTTCCTCAAACACTTCCGCCACGAATTTGAATACCACGTCCAGCACAAGAACTGCATGCCGGGCACCAGCAGTCATCGTACCGATGGCGCAAAGGGAGCGGCTGCATGAGCGCCAAACCCGAAGCCGTGGCGGATGACATGCTCAGCGTGGTGGTTGATGACGTTGAGTACAAGGCACGCAAGGGTGCCATGATCATCGAGGTGACAGACGATAACGCGATCAGTGTGCCGCGCTTCTGTTATCACAAGAAATTACCCATCGCCGCTAACTGCCGTATGTGTATGGTGCAGGTGGAAATGGGCGGGCGCATGGCGCCAAAGCCTTTGCCGGCCTGCGCCACACCGGTAGCCGACGGCATGAAAATATGGACGCATTCCGATTATGCACGCAAGTCGCAGCGCGCCGTGATGGAGTTCCTGCTCATTAATCACCCGCTCGATTGTCCGATCTGTGACCAGGGCGGTGAATGCGAGTTACAGGATGTCGCGCTGGAGTACGGTCGTGGCGTCTCGCGCTTTACCGAAAACAAGCGTGTGGTACCGGAGAAAAACTTTGGCCCCTTGATCGCGTCGGACATGACGCGCTGTATTCACTGCACCCGTTGTGTACGCTTCCTGCAACACGTCGCCGGGCACAAGGAAATGGGCGGCATGGGGCGCGGTGAGAATGTCCAGATTGGCACCTACATTCAGCACAACCTCGAATCGGAACTGTCCGGCAACATCATTGATGTCTGCCCGGTCGGCGCGTTAACGTCTCGTCCCTACCGTTTTAGCGCCCGCGCCTGGGAACTGGAACAAACACCTTCAATCGCGCCGCACGACAGTGTGGGCGCCAATATCTACCTGCACACACGCCGTGGCCAACTGATGCGCGTGGTGCCGCGTGAAAACGAAGCCATTAATGAAGTCTGGGCCAGTGACCGTGACCGTTTTGCCTACCAGGGTATCAACAGTGCTGACCGTCTGACGGCACCGATGGTGAAACGTGCCGATGGCTGGCAGGATGTTGAGTGGGAAGAGGCGTTGCACATTGCAGCACAGGCGCTTAACGAACGTGTCAAGGAGCAGGGCGCTGATCAGCTCGGCATGCTGGCATCACCGAGCGCCACGCTCGAAGAGTTAAGCCTGTTCAACCAGCTGGCCGAAGGGTTGGGTGTATCCAATATTGATCACCGCTTGCGTCAGACAGATTTTAGTGGGCAGGCACAGCAACCGCTGTTCCCGTTTCTGGGACAGACTATTGAAGAACTTGAGCAGGCGAATGCCATCCTTGTGGTGGGTGGCAACCTGCGCAAGGATCAGCCCATTATCGGCCACCGTATCCGCAAGGCGGCTATGGCAGGCGCCAGCGTCATGATGATCAACCCGGTTGATTATTCTGTGACCTATAAACTTGCACACAAGTCGACCGTTGCGCCCTCGCATATGGTGCAGTCACTGGCGGGTGTGGCGGCGGCCCTGTTGCAAAGCCGGAAAGCCCGTGCACCGGAAGCCTTGCAGGTAATTATTGACCAGACCCTGCCAAACGATACTGAACAGGCGATGGCGGCAACGCTGGCGGAGGCGGATAACGCCGCCCTGTTGCTGGGGCTTGATGCCAGCATGCACCCGGCATTTTCCACCTTGCGCGCGATTGCGGTTTTGATTGGTGAACTGAGTGGGGCGAAAACCGGTTTTGTCTCCGATGGCGCCAACAGCGCCGGCGCCTGTCTTGCCGGTGTGTTGCCGCATCGTAGCGCCGGCGGTACGGCACGTGAAACCAGCGGGCTGGATGCGGCACAGATGATTGAACAACCGCGCAAGAATTACCTGTTGCTCGGTATTGAACCGGAATTTGATTGTGCCAACGGCGCACAGGCACTGGCCGCCATGCAGCAGGCCGAATTTGTGGTAGCGCTTACGCCGTATGTGACTGATACCCTGCGTGAGTACGCCGACGTGCTGTTGCCTTCCAGTACATTTGCTGAAACATCGGGCACCTTCATCAATATCGAGGGACGCTGGCAGAGCTTTGTCGCTGCATCGCGTGCACCGGGTGACAGTCGTCCCGGCTGGAAGATATTGCGTGTGCTCGGTAACCTGCTGGAGCTCGAAGGTTTCGATTCAATTTCGTCGGAGCAGGTGCGCGATGCACTCAGTGAACAGCTCGGTGAGGTGAAACTGGATAACACAGCATGTGGCGATGCGGTAACACCCGCATCGCCGACGACAGGTCTGGAGCGTATGGCAAGTTTGCCCCCGTACGCCGTGGACAACATTGTACGCCGTGCCGAATCACTCCAGCTGACACCGGATGGACAAATGGTCCTGTTGCGCCTGAACCCGGATGATGCCGATGCCTTGTCGCTGGCAGACGGTGATCGTGCCGCAGTGATGCAGGGCAGTCACAGTGTCACGCTCGAAGTGCTTGTCGATGCGCGTGTAGCAAAGGGTACGGCCGTGGTACCGCAAGCTGTCGAAGCAACACGGGCACTGGGCGCGCCATCCGGCACGCTCCAGGTCAGGAAGGCATAGGGCGGGACGATGGAAGAAACGACACTCATCGACTGGATCATCACCGGCGGTTGGATTCTCGCCAAGATCCTGATTATTGTCATCCCGCTGATGCTGTGCGTCGCGTACCTGACCTATGCCGAACGCAAGATTATCGGCTATATGCAGTTACGTATCGGTCCGAATCGTGTTGGGCCTCGCGGCTGGCTGCAACCGATTGCCGATGCCCTGAAACTGATGATGAAAGAGATCATCATCCCGGCAAAATCCAACAACTACCTGTTTATCATTGCCCCCACGCTGGTGATAGCACCGGCACTGGCCGCCTGGGCCGTTATCCCGTTTGGCGAGGAAATGGTGCTGGCCGATGTGGATGCCAGCCTGCTGTATATTCTGGCGTTGACCTCGGTGGGTGTGTACGGCGTGATCATCGCCGGCTGGGCGTCGAATTCCAAGTACGCCTTCCTGAGTACCATGCGCAGTGCGGCACAGATTGTGTCCTACGAAATTGCCATGGGGTTTGCACTGGTTGGTGTGCTGCTGGCGGCTGGCAGTATCAACCTCGGTGACATCGTCATGGCGCAGAAGGGCAGTCTGCTGCACTGGTTCTGGTTGCCGCTGTTCCCGCTGTTTATCATTTACTTCGTGTCCGGTGTGGCCGAGACCAACCGTGCGCCGTTCGACGTGGCGGAAGGCGAATCGGAAATCGTCGCCGGCTTCCATGTCGAATATTCCGGTATGGCTTTCGCGGTGTTCTTCCTCGCCGAATACGCCAACATGATTTTAATCGCCACCCTGGCAGCGTTGATGTTCATGGGCGGCTGGTTATCACCGTTTGAGGGCATTCCGGTGCTGGAGCCGATGTTCCAGTGGGTGCCCGGCCTGATCTGGCTGATCGCGAAGACGGCCTTCTTCCTGTTCTTCTTCCTCTGGTTCCGCGCCACGTTCCCGCGCTACCGTTACGACCAGATCATGCGACTGGGCTGGAAGGTGTTTATCCCGATTACGATCTTCTGGTTGGTGATAGAAGGCGCTGCGGTCGTTGCCGACCTTGGCCCCTGGTTCGATTGAGGGCGATGCGATGTTAGCCTTGAAACACTACATAAAAAGCCTTCTGCTCTGGGAGTTGCTCAAGGGGATGCAGCTGACCGGGAAATACCTGTTCGCGAAAAAGATCACCGTGCAGTACCCGGAAGAAAAAACGCCGCAGTCACACCGGTTCCGTGGTCTGCACGCACTGCGTCGCTACCCGAATGGCGAGGAACGCTGTATCGCCTGCAAGTTGTGTGAAGCGGTTTGCCCGGCCCTGGCCATCACTATTGAAGCCGGGCCACGTGAGAATGACAGTTCACGGCGCACCACGCGTTACGAGATCGACCTGTTCAAGTGCATTTTCTGTGGCTTTTGTGAAGAGTCCTGCCCGGTTGATTCCATTGTCGAGACACGGGTGTATGAGTACCACTTCGAGAACCGGGGTGAAAACATCATGACCAAGGACAAGTTGCTGGCCATGGGTGAAAAATATGAACAGCAGATTGCCGAGGACCGCGCTGCTGACGCGGTATACCGCTAATGGATTTTGAACGCATTGTTTTTTATGTTCTGGCCACCATCCTGGTGTTCGCCGCCACGCGTGTGATCACCGTGCGTAACCCGGTACATGCCGCCCTGCACCTGGTGCTGGCGTTCTTCACCTGCGCGGGCCTGTGGTTGTTACTGGAAGCGGAGTTCCTGGCCTTCACCCTGGTGCTGGTCTACGTGGGCGCCGTGATGGTGCTGTTCCTGTTTGTGGTGATGATGCTGGATATTAATGTTGCCACGGTGAAGGAAGGATTCATCCATAACCTGCCAGTCGGGTTGACGGTGGCCGGTCTGATGATTCTGGAATTGTGGCTGGTGATGAAGAACAAGGCATTCGATGCCACGCAGATGCCGGAGCCGCCCGGGCATGCGGCAGACTTCAGCAATACCCGCGAGATTGGCAGTGTGCTCTATACCCAATACGTCTACCCGTTTGAAATCGCCTCGGTCATTCTGCTGGTGGCGATCATCGCAGCGATTATCCTGACACTGCGCAAGCGCAAGTCATCGAAACGGCAGAATCCGTCCGAACAGGTGAAGGTCCGCAGTCAGGACCGGGTGCGTGTTATCAAAATGGAGGCAGAGAGCAGGGACTGATTCGTCATCCCGTTCAAACATATTATGGTGCTTTCCGATTTTCTGATTCTGGGTGCGGTGTTGTTTGGTCTGAGCGTGGCCGGGATTTTTATCAACCGTAAAAATGTCATCCTGCTGCTGATGTGTATCGAATTGATGTTGCTGGCGGTGAATACCAACTTTATTGCTTTTTCACACTTCCTTGGCGACACCGCCGGGCAGGTGTTTGTGTTCTTTATTCTGACCGTCGCTGCCGCCGAGGCGGCGATTGGCCTGGCGATACTGGTGGTGCTGTTCCGAAATCGCCAGTCCATCAATGTCGATGACCTCGACGAGTTGAAAGGGTAGCGCCGTGGAGAATATCTATCTCACCATTGTGCTTGCACCGTTAATCGGTTCCCTGCTGGCGGGTTTGTTCGGCAAGGTGATCGGTCGCAGCGGGGCGCACTGGGCCACCATCCTGGGTGTGGCGACATCCTTTGTCCTGTCGGTGTATGTCTTCAAGTACCTGGTTATCGACGGTGGTGAAGCCTTCAATGGCTCGGTCTATACCTGGATGGTGACCGACGGGATGCGCCTGGAGATTGGCTTCCTGGTCGACCGGCTGACTGTGTTGATGATGATGGTCGTGACGTTCGTCTCCCTGATGGTGCATGTCTACACCGTGGGTTACATGCGTGACGACCCGGGTTACCAGCGTTTCTTCAGTTACATCGCCCTGTTCACCTTCGCCATGTTGGTGCTGGTGATGTCCAACAACTTTCTGCAACTGTTCTTTGGCTGGGAAGCCGTGGGCCTGGTGTCCTACTTGTTGATCGGTTTCTGGTACAAAAAACCGACCGCGATCCACGCGAACCTGAAGGCCTTCCTGGTTAACCGGGTGGGGGACTTTGGTTTCCTGCTCGGCATTGCCGCCATCGCCATGACCTTCAACACGCTGGACTATGCGGAAGTCTTTGCCGCCGCGCCGAGCATGGCGGATGCGCAAATCGAAATCTTCAACGGTGTGCCCTGGTCAGCCATGACGGTGATTTCCATCCTGCTGTTCATTGGCGCCATGGGTAAATCGGCACAGGTGCCGTTGCACGTGTGGCTGCCGGATTCCATGGAAGGCCCAACGCCGATTTCCGCCCTGATCCATGCGGCAACCATGGTGACGGCTGGCATCTTTATGGTGGCACGCATGTCACCGTTGTTTGAGTTGTCCGAAACGGCATTGAGTTTTGTGTTGGTGATTGGCTCCATAACAGCGTTGTTCATGGGCTTTGTCGGCATTGTGCAGAATGACATCAAACGGGTCATAGCCTATTCAACCCTGTCACAGCTGGGCTACATGACGGTGGCGCTGGGTGTGTCGGCGTACTCGGCCGGTATCTTCCACCTGATGACACACGCCTTCTTCAAGGCATTACTGTTCCTGGCGGCCGGTTCGGTGATTATCGCCATGCACCATGAACAGGACATCCGCAAGATGGGCGGGCTGAAGAAATATCTGCCGATCACCTACTGGACGTCGTTGATTGGTTCGCTGGCGCTGATCGGATTTCCGGGGCTGTCCGGGTTCTTCTCCAAGGATACGATTATCGAGGCGGTGCAGGCATCGCACATCGCCGGTTCCGGGTTCGCCTATGTGTCGGTGTTGCTTGGTGTGTTTGTCACGGCTCTGTACACCTTCCGCCTGTTCTTCCTGGTGTTCCACACCCAGGAGCGTTTTGATGAACACACCCGTCAGCATTTGCATGAACCATCATCAGTGGTCTGGGCGCCACTGGTAATGCTGGCGATTCCATCGGTGGTAGCCGGGTACTGGATCGATCCGATTGTGTTCGGGGATTATTTTGGTAACGCCATTTACGTGAGTCAGGCCCACGACGTGATCGGCCACCTGTCGGAAGAGTTCCATGGCACGACAGCCTTTATTCTGCATGGCCTGCAAGGCCCGGCGTTCTGGCTGGCGATGGCTGGCCTGTTTACCGCCTGGTTTGTTTATATCAAACGCCCGGAGCTTGCAGGCAAGGTAAAAAGCGCACTGCTCCCGGTCTACCGTATTCTGGATAACAAGTACGGCTTCGACCGGTTCAACGAGGTTGTGTTTGCCGGCGGTGCACGCGGCACCGGCTGGACGCTGTGGAAGCTGGGCGATGTGCTGATTATCGACGGCCTGCTGGTTAATGGCAGTGCCAAAGTCGTGGGCTGGTTGTCCGGTGTCATGCGACACCTCCAGTCCGGTTATCTCTACCACTATGCCTTCAGCATGATCATCGGTCTGTTGCTGTTGTTGTGGTGGACTATCGGTTTTGTGCCCAATGGATAAGTCTTGCGGAAACCCGTCTGTGAAAGGAAAGAGGGATGAGTGATTTACCCCTGCTCAGTATCGTGGTCTGGCTGCCGATTATCGGCGGTCTGGTGGTGCTCGCCGCCAGTGAATGGGAGTGCCTGAACCCACGCCCGATTGCGCTCACCTTCGCGGTGCTGACTTTCCTGACAAGCCTGCTGTTGTATACCGGCTTTGATGTCACTACAGCGGCCATGCAGTTCCAGGAACGCGCCTCCTGGGTGGATACCTTTAATATCTGGTATCACCTGGGTGTGGACGGCATTTCCATGCCGCTGATTATACTGACCACCTTCACCACCGTGCTGGTGGTACTGTCCGGCTGGGAAGTCATCAAGAAAAAACCGGCCCAGTACCTGGCCGCCTTCCTGATTATGGAAGGTTTAATGAACGGTGTGTTCGCGGCGCTGGACGCCATGCTGTTCTATGTGTTCTGGGAAAGTATGTTGATCCCGATGTTCCTGATCATCGGGGTGTGGGGCGGGCCGCGCCGGGTGTATGCGACCATCAAGTTCTTCCTGTATACCTTCCTCGGTTCGGTGTTCATGCTGGTGGCGTTGATCTATATGTATACGCAATCCGGCAGCTTTGAGATCCTGGATTTCCATGTCCTGAAGCTGGGGCTGACAGAACAGATCCTGATCTTTATCGCTTTCCTGATGGCGTTTGCCGTCAAGGTGCCCATGTGGCCGGTGCATACCTGGTTGCCGGATGCGCACGTGGAAGCCCCCACCGGCGGTTCGGTCATCCTGGCGGCCATCATGCTGAAGATTGGCGGTTACGGCTTCCTGCGTTTCAGCTTGCCGATTACCCCGGATGCCAGTCACCAGCTCGACTGGCTGATTATTCTCATGTCATTGGTGGCGGTGGTGTACATCGGTTTTGTCGCACTGGTGCAGCAGGATATGAAAAAGCTGATTGCCTACTCATCGATTGCGCACATGGGTTTTGCCACCCTGGGCTTCTTCCTTATTTTCACCCTCATGGATAACAATGCCGGCAGTACCCAGGGCGCCGTGATGGCGATGGAAGGTGGTATGGTGCAGATGGTGTCGCACGGCTTTATTTCAGCCGCCATGTTCCTGTGTGTCGGTGTGTTGTATGACCGCATGCACAGCCGCCAGATTGCCGATTACGGCGGGGTGGCGAACACCATGCCGGTATTCGCCGCCTTCATGATGTTGTTCGCCATGGCCAACGCCGGGCTGCCGGGCACCTCCGGGTTCGTCGGCGAGTTTATGGTGATCCTGGCCAGCTTCAAGGCCAACTTCTGGATTGCCTTCCTGGCGGCAACCACGCTGATCCTGGGTGCGGCCTACACGCTGTGGATGATGAAGCGTGTGATGTTCGGTGAAGTGGCCAATGACAGTGTCGCGGCTCTGAAAGACATCAACGGCCGTGAGGCATTGATTCTCGGCAGCCTGGCGGTCATGGTGCTGCTCTTTGGTTTATGGCCCGCCCCGCTGGTTGAAGTGATGGAAGTCAGCATTCAGAACCTTGTCGCACACATCGCGATATCGAAGCTATAGGAATCGGCATGATCATACCCGCCAGTGAATTCATGATGATACTGCCCGAGATCTTCGTGCTGTCGATGGCCTGCATTATCCTGGTGCTGGACCTGTTCCTGAGCAAGAGTGAACGGAACATCAGTTACTGGCTGGCGTTGCTGACCCTGGTGTTTGCTGCGGTGATTACCCTGTCGATCAACCAGGGTGAGACGCAATTGCTGTTCTTCGGCACTTTTATTTCAGACCCGATGGGCGCAGTGCTCAAGGTATTCATTTACCTGGTGACCGGTCTGGCCTTCCTGTATTCACGGCATTACCTGCGCGAGCGTGACCTGTTCCAGGGTGAGTACTATGTACTCGGCCTGTTTGGCATGCTCGGCATGATGGTCATGGTGTCGGCGCATAGCCTGCTTACGGTGTATCTTGGTCTGGAACTGCTGTCCCTGTCGCTCTACGCCATGGTGGCGTTCAACCGGGATTCCTATCCCTGTTCCGAAGCGGCCATGAAATACTTTGTGCTGGGTGCGCTGGCATCGGGCATGCTGCTCTACGGTATGTCCATCCTGTACGGCCTGACCGGTACGCTGGATATCGGCCTGATTGCTGACACACTCGGCAAGACGGGGAGCACCGTACCACTGGTATTTGCAACGGTCTTTATCGTGGTCGGGATCGCCTTCAAGCTGGGTGCCGTACCGTTCCATATGTGGGTGCCCGATGTTTACCAGGGCGCCCCGACACCCGTGACACTTTTTATCGGCAGCGCACCCAAGATTGCGGCCTTTGCCATGATCATGCGCCTGCTTGCCGAGTCGGTCGGTGCCCTGCACGCCGAGTGGCAGGGCATGCTGATCGCACTGGCGGTGCTGTCGCTGGGTATCGGTAACGTCGTTGCCATAGCGCAGACCAACCTTAAACGGATGCTGGCGTATTCGACGATTTCCCACGTTGGCTTTTTGTTGCTGGGTATCCTGGCCGGTACGCCGGAAGGGTATTCGGCCGCCATGTTTTACGTCATCACCTATGCGCTGATGGCGGCCGGGGCCTTCGGCATGATTATCCTGCTCAGTCGCGCCGGTTTTGAGGCCGATGAGATCGATGACTTCAAAGGGCTGAATCAGCGCAACCCCTGGTTCGCCCTGGTGATG
>CAZVBD010000087.1:0-10522 GCA_964625255.1 uncultured Thiohalobacter sp.
CGGCACAGGCCGCGCGGATTCGCTATGAAGGCCGTGATGATCTGGTCGTCATGGAATTGGCAGAAGGCAGCCACTGTGCGGCAGTCTTTACCCGCAATGCATTTTGTGCCGCACCCGTCATCATTGCCAAAGACCACCTGGCAAAGACTCTCCCCCGATATTTATTAATCAACAGCGGTAACGCCAATGCCGGCACCGGTACGCCCGGACTCGAGGATGCACAGCAGAGTTGTGAGGCACTGGCACAGCGTGCAAGCTGTGATGCATCGCAGGTATTACCGTTTTCGACTGGTGTCATTGGTGAACGGTTACCGGTAGCGCGCATCGAGTCGGTACTCGATGATGCGCTCGTCAGTCTGTCAGCGAATAACTGGTCGGCGGCAGCGCACGCCATAATGACCACCGATACGGTGGCCAAGGGTGTGTCGTCAACGCTACAGCTTGGCGGACAAACCGTAACGCTTACCGGTATAGCTAAAGGTTCGGGCATGATCCGTCCGGACATGGCGACCATGCTGGCGTATATCGCTACCGATGCAGTGGTTGAACCCGATGCGCTGCAAGCCTGTCTCCAGCAAGCGGTGGAACAATCGTTTAACCGCATCACCGTGGACGGCGATACATCGACCAACGATGCCTGTGTGCTGGTGGCCACTGGCGCATCGTGTGCTGATTGCCTTGATGCTGACCATCCGGATTATCCGGCTTTCTGTGCGGCAGTCAGCAAAGTCTGCGTTCAGCTGGCGCAGTTGATTATCCGTGACGGGGAAGGTGCGACCAAGTTTGTTAGCGTATGCGTAGAAGCCGGGCATGACAGTAAAGAGTGTTTGCAGGTGGCCTACACCGTGGCACATTCTCCGTTGGTAAAGACAGCCCTGTTTGCCAGCGACCCGAACTGGGGGCGTATATTGGCCGCCGTCGGGCGCGCCGGGCTATCAGAGCTGGATATCGACCAGGTCGAACTCTGGCTGGACGATGTGTGCATCGTTCGTGACGGCGGTGTAGCACCTGACTATACCGAGGAAGCCGGTCAGCGCGTCATGAATCAGGACGAAATACTCATTCGCATTACCCTGGGTCGCGGGGAGGCCAGTGAAACGGTCTGGACCAGCGATCTGTCCCACGATTATGTCAGCATCAACGCCGACTACCGTTCCTGATCCGGACGATCCCGAAACGCTTCACGTGGCGGTTGCCGCTATTGTTGACGATGCACAACGGGTATTACTGGCACGCCGGCCCGATCACGTTCATCAGGGCGGCTTATGGGAATTCCCCGGTGGTAAATGTGAGCCTGGCGAATCAGTACAGGCTGCGCTGGCGCGTGAGATATACGAAGAGCTGGGTATTCGTATTGGTGCCCGCAGACCGCTGATCCGTGTTCCCCATCGTTATCCCGATCGCAGCGTGTTGCTTGATGTCTGGCTAATAAATACTTTCGAAGGGCAGCCACACGGTCGTGAAAGTCAGACGGTGGAATGGGTTGCTATTGATGAGCTGGATGACCGGGCATTCCCGGCTGCCAACCTGCCCATCATTCGTGCTTTGCAATTGCCATCGGCCTACCTGATTACACCAGAACCCGGCGACGATCATGAAACCTTTCTTGCGCAGCTACAGCGCCGGCTGGATGAGGGTATCCGGTTGGTGCAGTTGCGTGCAAAAGGGCTTGACGATGTGTCATATCGGTCACTGGCGGAGCAGGTCATTGAAACCTGCCGGCAGAGTGGCGCGCGGGTATTGCTGAATGCAGAAGCCAGTCTTGCCATGCAACTCGGTGCGGATGGTATCCAGCTCAGCAGTCAGCGTCTGCAGCAAACGAGTGAAAGGATCTTGCCCGGCAACCTGTTGCTGGGTGCATCCTGCCATACCCCGGAGGAACTGAGTCATGCACAGTCCATCGGTGCTGATTTTGCCTTGCTCTCTCCGGTTAAGCCGACCGCCAGTCATCCGGATGCTCCGGCGCTGGGCTGGGAGGCGTTTGCACAACAGGTTGTACTGTGTGCCATGCCCGTCTATGCACTGGGCGGCATGACGCCGGCCGATCTCGACGATGCGATAGCGCAGGGTGCGCAGGGCATTGCCGCCATTCGGGCGCTATGGGAAAACTGATGTGGCATGCTTGTGTCAGCGGTCGATGGATCGTGTTGTGCCTGTTTTTAATGGCATGTAGCGATCAAGGCGTTGAAGCGACACCTTCGCAAAAGCTCGTGCTTGATCGTGATTGTGATGTGCGCCTGGGTTGTACTGGTCAGAGTAAAGATCTGTCGGTTTCCGTTCGCATGGCCGCGCATCGTTCGGCACTGAAGCCGTTCAAAGTCTCATTGTCCAGCACCACCGGACTGGAAGCTGTAAGCGTCAGTCTGGATATGCAGGACATGAGTATGGGGCAGAACCACTATCGGTTGTTACGCGGGGATAATGGCGTCTGGCAAACGGACGTGACTTTGCCTGTCTGTGCGTCCGGACGGAGTGACTGGATTGCCGTATTTGAATTGCAGGCAGCGGGAAAGCATTATCAGTTGATCGTGCCTTTCACACTTTAAATCGTGCACCACCATTGTGAGCACCATGACGGATTGATCAGTTTCCCTGGTCGAAATCATCCGGTGGGCGATTATCGGGTATCCCGTTGCGTTCCTCGAACCAGTCACCAAGGTCAATCAGGCGACAGCGTTCGCTGCAAAAAGGTCGCCAGAGGTTACTCTTGTCCCAGTTTGCCGGTTGTTTGCAGGTTGGACAAGGCACCGTTTCCGGTGGTGTTTTCCGGGTAGCCATAAGAGTGCTATATCACGCAACAACTCAGTTCGAAGGGAATGTTCTCGGTTGTCTGGTGGAGGCGCCCGTCTTGTACTGATGTAGAGAGAAAACGGACTGTAAAACGGTGTCGACCACCGCTGATCTCGGCAAAGCAAGGGACTTTGCGGCTGACCGACACACGGACCAGTTGGCAGGGCAGGTTGGGGTCGAGTGTTTTCTGGAAGAAGCCATTTTCCGCGATGACAGATTTGGCTGAAGCACTTTCACGGATCAGCTTGAGGATGAGCTGTATGGCGCCTGCAATAGCTTCGAAATGGCTCAGCCACTTAGCCAGATCGTGTGTGCGCTGTGCCGCCGGCTGTTCCAGCCAGAAGTGATAGCCAGGCAGGTCAAAGTCGCACGTGCCACCGGCGATAGCGGAACGTTGCTGGATGGCTGACAGAAATTCATTCTGCCGAAGCGATGCGGCAATCGGCCCGCCATTGTGGTGTAACTGGTCGGTGAGGATTTCCAGTTCTCCCAGCGTTTCACCGAGGCGTTTTCGGTCGACATCAGGATTTTGTTCCAGTCGTGCCAACGTACCGGCGTGTCGTTCCAGCTCTTTCAATACCTCGGTTTTGAGATCAGTTCGGCTGAAAATCGCCATGATGTCGAGCAGTGCCGTCAGTGTACTGCGACTATCCCAGTGGCTTTTACCGCGCAGGTGGTGTGCGGCTTCGTCAAACAGGAATTCCAGACGCAGAAAGGTTCGGATGCGCTCGTTCAGTGGCTGTTCGTAGAAGATTTTCTGATTCACCGGGTGCGCAGTTCGGGGTGGCTAGGGCTGCGCTATTGTCTATCAGTCGGCGGTGGGGCGCAAATGTAGCTGGATAGCGACGCTATGAACGGTATCCAGCCGTCCGGTTGCCAGCCAATTGCTGATATTGCCGATCAAGCTGCATGACTTCCACCTTCAGATGATCCAGGTCGCCGTCGTTCACAATCACATCATCAGCGATGGCGAGGCGCTGATTGCGATCAGATTGGCTGTTCAAAATGGCTTCGATTTCCTGGCGGGAAAGGTGATCCCGGGCAGCAACCCGTTCGATTTGTTTTTCGGTTGGCGCATCCACAACCAGGATGCGATCCAGTGGGTATCCACTGTCGCCCGGGCGACCTTCTCGACCCGTCCCGGTTTCTGCCAGCAGGGGGATCACCAGCAGGCAGTAAGGCGTATCTGCCGTATGGGCGAGTTCGAGAGCGCGGGTGCGAATGCGCGGGTGCAGAATGGATTCGAGTTGATGGCGTTTTTCCGGGCTGGTGAATACCTGGCTCCGAAGTTGATGACGATCCAGCCGGCCTTCGGTATCCAGCACCTCTGTGCCGAAAGTGTGGATGATTTCCTGCAACGCAGGTTGGCCCGGTTCGACCAGTTCACGGGAGATGATGTCGGTATCGATGACTGTCGCGCCACACTCGGCAAACAGGCGAGAGACTTCGCTCTTGCCACTGCCTATCCCGCCGGTTAGCCCGATACGCAGTCGACAGCCCATGTCTCAGGCCATACCCGACCAGCGCAGGTAGGCGTGCGATATCTGCTCGCCCCAGAGTAACGCAATCCAGCCGGCAATCGCCAGGTAGGGGCCAAACGGGATCGGCTGGGCACGGTCACGGCCCTGTGTCAGGATCATAGCCACACCCAGTACGGCACCTACGGCAGATGACAGCAGTACGATCATCGGTAGTGCCTGCCACCCCATCCATGCACCCAACAGGGCGAGTAGCTTGAAATCACCGTAACCCATGCCTTCCTTGCCCGTGACCAGTTTGAATAGCTGGTAGACCGTCCACAGGGCAAGATAGCCGGCGATGGCACCGATCAGACTCTCACGCATATCCGCAAAGATCGGGAACAGGCTCAAGAGCAGGCCCAGCCAGAGGAATGGTAGCGTGATCGAGTCTGGTAAAAGCTGGTGGTCAATGTCGATCATGCTCAATGCAATCAGCGCCCAGGTCAGTAACAGGGCGGCAGCGGTTTGCCAGCCAAAGCCAAAATGCCAGGCGACTGCCAGCGAGAGTATGCCGGTCAAGAGTTCGATCAGAGGGTAGCGCAGGGAGATTGCTGACTGGCAGGAGGCGCATTTCCCCCTCAACAGGAGGTAGCTGAGTACCGGAATATTTTCGTAGAAACGGATCTTGTGGTCGCACGACGGGCAGTGAGAAGCAGGTCTTGACAGTGAGAACGGGGCTTCTTCACCGGTATTCTCATCTTTGCCCAGGTATTCATGTGCCTGTGCTTTCCACTCCCGCTCCATCATGACAGGCAGGCGGTAGATGACAACATTCAGAAAGCTGCCGATTAGCAGGCCAAGCACAAAGATGGTGGCAAGGAAGAACGGGGCGTTGTTTTCGAGTAGAGAAATGAGTTCCATGGCAGGAGTGTACTCCACGGCAGTTCTGCCGTGGAGTACAGCGTTTTAAATAGCTGAACCCATTTTGAAAATTGGCAGGTACATAGCGACGATCAGGCCACCAACCAGGACACCGAGAACGGACATGATGATCGGTTCTAACAGACTACTAAGGTTGTCTACGGCATCATCAACTTCTTCTTCGTAGAAGTCAGCGACCTTGGCTAGCATGGCGTCCAGCGAGCCGGATTCTTCGCCAATTGCTACCATCTGCACCACCATATTAGGGAACAGGCCGGTCTGGTTCATGGCGAGCTGGAGTTGTTGGCCGGTTGCGACACTTTCGCGAATTTGCAGTATGCCAATCTTGTATACCTCGTTGCCGGCAGCGCCTGCAACGGATTCCATTGCATCAACAAGAGGTACACCGGCCGCAAACATGGTTGAAAGCGTCCTTGCGAAGCGGGCGATGATAGCTTTGGTAACGATTGCACCAAAAATAGGTGCTTTCAGCGTCATGCGGTCAAGGACGTGGCGGAACTTTGGTGATCTCAGCTTAGCTTGCTTAAATCCGTAACCTATCCCGAAGACACCGAGAATTGCCAACCACCAGTTTGCCTGCATCCATTCAGACAGATGAACAACCATCTGTGTAAACGCAGGAAGGTCTGCACCAAATCCCCTAAAGAGCGACTCGAACTGAGGTACGACAAAAATAAGAAGTATTGCAGTTACGATAAACGCTACAATGACAACAGCTGCAGGATAGGTTAATGCCTTCTTGATCTTGGCCTTCATGGACTCGGTTTTTTCTTTGTAGGTTGCTATCTTATCAAGCAATCCCTCAAGAATACCGGCCTGTTCACCAGCGGAGACCAGATTGCAGACCAGTTCATCAAAATGTACCGGGTGTTTGCGCATTGCATCTGCCAGCGTGCTACCAGACTCGACATCAGCTTTGATGGCTAGTATCAGTTCTTGCATGCTGGGGTTTTCGTGTCCACGACCGATGATCTCGAACGATTGTACTAACGGTACACCGGCAGACATCATAGTTGCGAGCTGCCGGGTAAACACGGAAATGTCTTTGGGGATAATGGGTTTTTTATTGGCAGCACTGAAGAACGTGGACTTTTTGCGTACCTTGATCGGGTTAATCCCCTGTTTACGCAATTCCGCTTTTACCATGGAAGGGTTGGTCGAGTGGCTTTCACCCTTGACCTTGTTACCCTTTCGGTCTTTGCCTTCCCATGTAAATACGCTGGGTTTGATCGCTGCTGTTGCCATGATCTAGTCCTTGGTTACTCGGTTGATTTCTTCCAGGCTGGTGACGCCATGGCGCACCTTTCTCAGGCCTGATGCACGCAGATCTGCGATGCCTTCCGCTTTGGCTTGATCTCCTAACTGAATGGCATTACCACCTTCCATGATGATGCGCCCCATCGCTTCGGATATCGGCATGACCTGATAGATACCAACACGCCCCTTGTAACCGTCAGCGCACTGGTCGCAGCCGACGGCTTCGTAGAGCGTCATGTTGTCAATGTCGTCCTCACTGAAGCCTTCCTCGATCAGTGCATGTTTGGGGACGTCTGCGGGTTTTTTGCAATTAGTACACAGGCGGCGTGCAAGGCGCTGGGCGATGATCAGGTTGACTGACGAAGCAATGTTGTAGCTCGGTACACCCATGTTAGCCAGTCGTGTCAGGGTTTGTGGTGCGTCATTGGTATGCAGTGTCGACATGACCATATGGCCGGTCTGGGCAGCCTTGATGGCGATTTCTGCCGTTTCCAGATCACGAATCTCACCTACCATGATGATGTCGGGGTCCTGGCGGAGGAATGCGCGCAGGGCAGTGGCAAACGTGAGACCGGCTTTGGGATTCATGTGGCACTGGTTGATGCCGGAAAGATTGATTTCAACCGGGTCTTCACAAGTCGAGATATTACGATCCTCGGTATTGAGGATATTCAAACCGGTATACAGCGAAACCGTTTTACCCGAACCAGTCGGGCCTGTGACCAGAATCATGCCGTAAGGTTTATTCAGCGCATTCATGTAGAGCTCTTTTTGATCGTCTTCGTAGCCGAGGGCGTCGATGCCGAGTTGCGCGCTGGTCGGATCGAGAATACGCATGACAATTTTTTCACCAAACAGCGTCGGGCAGCTGCTGACACGGAAATCGATGGCTCGCTTTTTGGAAAGCTTCATTTTGATGCGGCCATCCTGGGGAGCACGCCGCTCGGCGATATCCATTTTGCTCATCACCTTGATGCGTGAGATCAGGCGTGTCGCCATAGATATTGGTGGATTAGCGACTTCGTGCAAAACGCCATCCTGGCGGAAGCGGATGCGAAACTCGTGCTCGTAGGGCTCTATATGGATATCGGAAGCACCCTTGTTGATCGCATCCAGCAGTACCTTGTTGACGAAACGCACGACCGGCGTATCGTCGATATCGGCATCCATCGAGTCGTTGGCAGCATCAATATCATCACCGCTTTCGATGTCGAGATTATCAAGATCCTCGTCGAGCAAATCCGACATGGAGGTATCGGCATTGTCCAGAACTTGATCAATAGCCTTGCTGAGCTTGCCGTCCTCGACCAGAATAGTTTCTGTGCTGATGCCGGTATGAAATTTTATTTCATCCAGTGCCTGCAGGTTTGTAGGGTCAGAGACAGCAACAAAAAGGCGATTTCCACGTTTAAAAAGGGGGAGAGACCGATGTTGCCGGATGAGTTTCTCATCGACAAGGGACACAGGTGCAGCATCGAGATCCATTGCGTCGAGATCAAGCAGCGGAATTCCAAATTCCTGACATGCTGCTGATGCGATGGAGGAGCCATCAAGAATTTTGTTTCCGACGAGATAAGTTACAAAGGGTTCATGTTTTTTAAGTGCTTGCTTGTGCGCCTCTAGCGCTATATCGTCGGCGAGCAGGCCGTCCAGCACCAGTCTTTTAGCCAGTCCGCTTAGCTGAGATGTGTGTGTTGCTGTCGCCATATCAAAAATATCCCTGTCCCATCATGATTTATCTGTGATGTCTTTCACAACCTGGCAAAGCTTCATGTAGGCTACAGTTACTACTTAGTGGTGTGACCCAGGATTAGGTCTTCTTGTACTGTGTCGTCCCGGTTAAGCCAAACTTTACCGGATCGCAGTATGGCAAAAAGCCCCTCTGGATCCAGAGGGGCTTCCTTGCCGGGTTAACCCCGGCTATATGCCAAAGCTAATAGCTTAGTTACGGCAGTTAGCGGGTACATGTTTGAACTCACCCGTTGTGGTAGCGCATACCCAAGTGATCGGATCTTCAGGGTTTGTCTGCGTTGGGGTGAAGGTCATGACTGGTTCTGTAGAGGCGCCTGTGCCTGCTGTACCACCCATAGTAACTGTGATGACGCCGGTAGTATCTGTGATGGCAATAGAACTCACGTAGTCAGTGCCGGCAGAGGGAAAGGTGTAACCGGTATTTGTTGCGGTGAGGTTAGCAAGTCCGCCGAGAGAAGAGGCTGTTTCCGCAACAGCGATTCTAGCGGCTGACGCAAGCAATACACCTTCGCTGACTTTAGAACGAATGGTGTAGTCCTGATAAGCCGGCAGCGCAATAGCGGCCAGAATACCAATAATCGCAATAACGATCATCAATTCGATAAGTGTAAAACCCTGCTGTACTTTTTTCATGAGTCAATCCTCTAAAACGTTAACGTATTGTCAAATAGCGTTGTTGAACAGAAGCCCTGCGGTGCTTCCCTGCGCTGACCTCGTGTCATCAGCAAGGCTGGACCTGTTGCTTGGCTTGCCCTGCTTAATGCAGGGGGCGTGCCAATTCCATGGCGCTGCATGCAAATCATTGACGGCAGCGGGGTCGGGCTTCTTTAATTTATTTCTGCGACAAGCAGATAGCGTATTTGGGGATGTCAGTTGTGGTGGGGCATTTTCGGTTCCTCCCTGAGTATTTCGTCACGATCTTCCCTGATCGTCAGCGTCAGTCTGACGCGATGTTTCACTGTATGTGACGCGTTACGTCACTTTTCCTGTTCCAGACCAAGTTTTTTCAGGCGATAACGCATGGCACGAAAGGTAATGCCAAGCTGTTTCGCGGCGGCTGTCTTGTTGTTGCCGGTTTGATCCAGAGCCTTGAGGATAGCCTGTCGTTCGATATTTTCAAGGTATTCTTCCAGCGCGACGCCTTCTGGCGGTGCATAGACAGACTCATTGTCGGGTGTTTCATCGCTATCCGCAGTTTCTGGCAGGGCAAGATCTGAGGGCTGGATCTCCTGACCCTCGCAGAGGGTGATAGCACGTTCCAGGATATTCTCCAGCTCCCGTACGTTGCCAGGAAAGGCATAACGCTGCAGGGCATCCAGTGCCTCCGGACCGAGTCGGATGCCGGCGTCACCGGGTGACAGTTTCGCAAGGATGTGTTCGGCCAGTTGGGGGATATCCTCGCGGCGCTGGCGCAAGCCGGGGACTGTGAGTTCGATAACATTAATACGATAAAACAGATCCTGCCTGAACACCCCTTCTTCAACCAGTCTGGCAAGGTTTTTGTGGGTGGCGGAAAGGATACGAACATCGACCGGGCTTTCTTTTTGTTCGCCGACCGGGCGCACGGCCTTTTCCTGGATGGCGCGCAGCAGCTTGACCTGCATGGACAAGGGCAGCTCGGCCACCTCATCGAGAAACAAGGTGCCGCCGTTGGCAGCCTGGAAGAGACCTTCCTTATCGCTGGTTGCACCGGTGAAGCTGCCCTTGCGGTGCCCAAAGAACTCGCTTTCCATCAGTTCGGAAGGGATGGCGCCGCAGTTGACCGGTACAAACGGCTGTTCATTGCGCGGTCCCTTGGCGTGGATCAGCCGTGCTACCAACTCCTTGCCGGTACCTGATTCGCCACTTATATAGACCGGTGCCTGACTGCGTGCCAGTTTAGCAATGGTGTGCCGGATAGTCTGCATGATGGCCGAATCGCCCAGCAGGGTGTCGCGGCTGCGGCGGTCACGTTCGGGAAAGCTGCCGAGTTTGAGCGCACCATTCACCAGATTACGCAGCAGGTTCAGGTCTACTGGCTTGGAGACAAAATCGAAGGCACCGACCTTGAGTGCCTGGATGGCAGTTTCCATGTTGCCGTGTGCCGTAATGACAGCGACCGGTAAGTCAGGCTGCTGTTGCTGGATAAACTCGATCAGTTCCAGTCCATCACCATCCGGCAGGCGCATGTCGGTAAGGCATAAATCAAACTGCTCATTCGCCAGCATCTCCCGCGCATCGGTGACATTGGCGGCAGAACGTGTCTCGATGTTCATGCGACCCAGTGTGAGTTCCAGTAGTTCACGGATATCGGGTTCATCATCGACGATGAGGGCCAGTAG
>CAZVBD010000088.1:0-2387 GCA_964625255.1 uncultured Thiohalobacter sp.
CCCGTTTATCAAGATTGAAGCCACCAAGTTTACCGAGGTGGGTTATGTGGGCCGCGATGTGGAATCCATCATCCGCGACCTGATGGAAGTCGCCATCAAAATGACCCGCGAGACTGCCATGGCCAAGGTCCGCCACCGCGCGGAAGATGCCGCCGAAGAACGCATTCTCGATGTGCTGTTGCCCAAACCGCACAGCACCGGCTTCAATGAAACCGCCGAACAGGATGAAGGCAGCGACACGCGGCAGAAATTCCGCAAAATGTTGCGCGAAGGCAAACTGGATGACCGCGAAATTGAAATCGAGGTTTCCGCTACCCCTGTCGGTGTGGAAATCATGGCGCCACCCGGCATGGAGGAAATGACCAGCCAGCTACAGGGCATGTTCCAGAACCTCGGCAGCGGTCGCACCCGGGCGCGCAAGATGCGCGTGGCCGAAGCGCTGAAAGTGCTGGTTGAAGAAGAAGCCGGGCGCATGATCAATGAAGAGGAAATGAAGCTGCAGGCGCGTGAAAGTGTCGAGCAGAACGGCATTGTGTTCCTCGACGAACTCGACAAGGTCACCCAGCGCAGCGACCAGGGCGGCAGCCCCGGTGTGTCACGCGAAGGGGTGCAGCGTGACCTGCTGCCACTGGTCGAGGGCAGTACTGTGTCGACCAAACACGGCATGATCAAGACGGATCATATTCTGTTTATCGCTTCCGGTGCCTTTCACCTGTCCAAGCCGTCCGACCTGATTCCGGAACTGCAGGGCCGCTTGCCGATTCGGGTGGAGTTACAGGCCCTGGGTATCGCGGAGTTTGTGCGCATCCTGACTGAGCCAGACGCCTCATTGACCGAGCAGTACATCGCCCTGTTGAACACCGAAGGTGTCAGCCTGAGTTTCACCGACGACGGCATTGAACGCATTGCCAAGGTGGCCTGGGAAATTAACGAACGCACGGAAAACATCGGCGCACGCCGCCTGCATACTGTCATTGAGCGTTTGCTGGAAAATATTTCCTACGAAGCCGCTGACAAGCCCGGCCAGCAGGTCACCGTCGATGCCGCTTATGTCGATGAACAACTCGACGACCTGGCCCAGGACGAAGACCTGAGCCGCTACATTCTCTGATTCTGTTTTTGAGGTAACACCGCCCATGGCCGATAAATACCCGCACCCGACCGAAATCAACTTTCACCAGAAGTCACGTACCCTGGATATCACGTTTGATGACGGCGCTGAATTCACCATGAGCTGTGAATACCTGCGTGTCCATTCCCCCTCCGCCGAGGTACAGGGACACGGCCCGGGTGAAGGCGTGCTGCAGGTGGACAAGGAAGACGTCAGCATCAAGCACATTGAACCGGTCGGCAATTACGCCATCCAGATCCATTTTGACGATGACCACAATACCGGTATCTACGCCTGGGAAACCCTGTACAAACTGGGCGCCAACCAGGAAGAGAACTGGAAAGCCTACCTGGATCGGCTGAAGGAAGCCGGGGCGCCGCACTCGCAGCTGGGCAACAAGTAATCCCCTTTTCCGCTTCTCCCGTATTACAATACGACCTGTTGCAGAAACGGATTCGCCATGTCTGAAAAAACCCATTTCGGTTTCGAGCAGGTCGATGTCGAGGAAAAGCAGCGCCGCGTGGCCGGCGTGTTTGACTCGGTTGCCGATAATTACGACCTGATGAACGATGCCATGTCGTTCGGCATTCACCGCCTGTGGAAACGCTTTGCCATTGAGCAGACCGGCGCCCGCCCGGGCCAGCGCATCCTCGACCTGGCCGGTGGAACCGGTGACCTGGGTGCACGCCTGTCCCGGCTGGTCGGTCCGACGGGCGAGGTGGTGATCAGCGATATCAACGCCTCCATGCTCAATGTCGGTCGCGAGCGCCTGCTCGACAAGGGAATCAGTGGCAATGTGCAATTCGTGCAGGCCAACGCCGAATGCCTGCCCTTCCCCGACCAGCATTTTGACTGCATCACCATCGCCTTCGGCCTGCGCAATGTCACCGACAAGCAAAAAGCGCTGGCCTCCATGTACCGCTGCCTGAAACCCGGCGGGCGGGTCCTGGTGCTGGAGTTTTCAAAACCGGTCGCCCCCGGACTCAAACCGCTTTACGACCTCTATTCCTTCAAACTGCTGCCGCTGATGGGCAAGCTCATTGCCCGCGATGAAGACAGTTACCGCTACCTCGCCGAGTCGATCCGCATGCACCCGGACCAGGAGACGCTGAAGGAAATGATGGAACAGGCCGGTTTTGAGGACTGTGACTATTTTAATCTCACCGGCGGTATTGTCGCCCTGCACCGCGGGTTCCGTTACTGAAGCGGCCATGAGTACCCCTGCCCTGCTTTCCGCTGCACTGGAATCTGCGTTCGACCTGTATCTCAGGCAGGA
>CAZVBD010000088.1:2487-10382 GCA_964625255.1 uncultured Thiohalobacter sp.
GGGCCAGAAATGGCTGGGTGAAACCAGCGAGACCCTGCAACAGGATGTAACCGAATACCTCCAGGAAGAAGCACAGCTGTTACCCACACACGTGGAGATCAAGGCCTTTCTCGATGACGTGGATCAGCTGCGTGCCGATACCGATCGACTGTCTGCACGCGTGGAACGTCTGTTGAAAATACAGGGGCCTGAAACATGATCAAGCCCGGCCAGTTACTGCGACTGCTGCACATCGCCTGGGTACTGGTCAGAAACGGACTCGATGAAGTTATTCTTGCCACGCACCTGTTCCGGCCCGTGCGTTTCCTGCGCTGGCTGGCCCCCTGGCATCATTTCAGCCGGCGTACGCCGCGTGCCGTGCGCATCCGTCGCACGCTGGAAGACCTTGGACCGATTTTCGTTAAATTTGGACAGATTCTCTCCACGCGCAAAGACCTGCTGCCGGATGACATCGCCGACGAACTGGCAAAATTGCAGGACCGTGTGACTCCTTTTCCCGGTGAGCAGGCCACTTCCATCATCGAACAGGCACATGGCCGCCCTGTCCTTGAGACCTTCTCCCATTTCGATGCCACACCACTGGCATCCGCTTCCGTAGCGCAGGTTCACGCCGCCACACTCAACAGTGGTGAAGACGTTGTTGTTAAAGTCCTGCGCCCGGGAATTGAGCCGGTCATCCGCCGCGATGTCAGCCTGCTCCACTACATTGCTGGTCTGGCAGAACGTTACTGGAGTGAAGGACGGCGCCTGCGCCCGCGCGAAGTTGTCGATGAGTTTGAGAAAACCCTGTACGAGGAACTGGACCTGCTGCGCGAGTCCGCCAATGCTTCGCAGCTACGACGCAATTTTGAGGAGTCCGGTCTGCTGCACGTGCCCGAGGTGTACTGGCCCTACTGTCACCGTAACGTGATGGTGATGGAACGCATTTACGGCATCCCGGTCAGTGATCTCGATGCCCTGCGGGAAGCCGGCATCGATATGAAATCCCTGTCGGAACGCGGTGTGGAGATCTTTTTCACCCAGGTCTTCCGGCATAACTTCTTTCATGCCGACATGCACCCCGGCAATATTTTTGTCTCTCGCGAGGGGCAGTACATGGCGGTGGACTTCGGCATCATGGGCACCCTGAGTCCGGTCGATCAACGCTACCTGGCGGAAAACTTTCTTGCCTTCTTCCGTCGTGACTATTATCGCGTCGCACAGCTGCACGTGGAATCGGGGTGGGTGCCAAGAGGCACTCGGGTGGATGAATTTGAATCCGCCATTCGCTCGGTGTGTGAACCGATTTTCGAGCGCCCGTTGAAGGAAATCTCCTTCGGTCAGCTACTGCTGCGGCTGTTCCAGACCGCGCGACGGTTTGATATGGAAATCCAGCCGCAACTGGTGTTGCTGCAAAAAACCCTGCTCAATATCGAAGGTCTGGGCCGGCAGCTCTACCCCGACCTCGACCTGTGGCAAACCGCCAAACCTTTCCTGGAACGCTGGATGAGCGAGCAGGTTGGTGCACGCGCCTTTCTTGGACGGATGAAGCGCAGTTTTCCGGAGTGGAGCGAGCGCATGCCGGAGATCCCCGAGCTGGTGCACCGTACCCTGCAACAGGCATCCGAAGGCAAGCTGCGCGTGCAGTGGGAATCAACGGAGCTGGAGAAGCTTCGCCGACAGATGCAGCATTCCAGCCAGCGCACGATTTACGCCATTCTCGGCAGCGGCTTTCTGATCAGCGCCTCGGTGATCTATGGCCTCGACGGCTATACCCCGGCGATGCTGGGCAATGCGCCTTTGCTCACCTGGATACTGGGCGGCATTTCTGTCGTGCTGTTCCTGGCGGCCTGGGAAAGCGATTAACCTCACAGGCATAAAAAACCCGCCTTAAGGCGGGTTAAAATTCGGGCTCTTTACTATTTATTAGCGATTTGTTTTGTTAGTTGAGCCTTGTTGTTGTCTTGTTACGCTGTTTGACTCCTCCGAATCTACTGCGTTTATTATCGTTCTCTCCTCCAACACCGTGTTCAAAAGCCATCAATCTATATCCTGCACTGCACTCACTTGTTTCTTGTTCTGTATTACCTAGAGCAACAAGCGTGCCTGTTTTAAATTACAGGAAAAATCAAAGGGTTAGCGTGCCCAGTAATGGCGCACACTTTCTTTTGTAAATTATTTCGACAAGTCTTGTCTAACAGCGTCTGCTTATATACATTGTTTATTAACGGGTTATGCGAATTTGTCGAAAAAACTACACCCGCCGTTTGGCGTAAGCCTATCCGACGCTCGCAAGGCTTTTCGACAAACGGTAGCCCGCCACTCAGCAGAAACAGGTCGTCACACCAGATGTCGTAGATTCACGGTGGCCACCAGTACGCCCAGCGCGATGAGCCAGAACAAAACGATCCAGACGGCCGACTGGCGGGCCTTGCGCTTCTCCAGCCAGGTGCGCGGCCGTACCCCCTTAATGAGAAAAACCAGGTTGGCCGACAGATTAACGCAAACGATATTGGCGGCCAGCAGCAACCCTGCGCCAATCGCCAGTTCAGGCTGACCAGATGCCAGCATCATCCCCAGTGCCGCCGTTGGCGGCAGCAACGCCACTGCGACCATAACCCCAACCAGCGCACTGGCAACGCCCGTGGTCAGTGAAAGCACGGCAGCGGCACCCGAGGCAAGGGCCAGTACGATACCGTCAAAACCTACCGTGGTACGCGAAAGAATCTCCGGACCCGGTACATCGACCGGCCAGAACCAGCCAATCAGGAAAGATACCGCCAGTGCCAGCGCAACACCCGCGAGGTTAGTCTTCAGGGATTCCAGCAGAAGATCCCGATCCCCCAGCGTGGCCGCAAACGCCAGCGCAATATTGGGACCAAGCAGGGGGGCGATAACCATCGCACCGACGATGACCGCGACATTATTTTCCAGCAGGCCAATGGCCGCCACAACGGTTGAAAGAAAGACCAGGATCAGGAAATTAAGATTCAGGCGTGCGCCTTTCTCAATCTCGTTGTACAGCTCTTCTCGCGTTACACTGCTGGTGGATTTTGTGACGGCATTGCCCTCGTCCGTTTCATCCTCCTTTTTCGGGGCAGGGCGGGGCAGAACCGCTTCAACCGGCTGCACAATAATGCGGGCATTTTCGGCGGTACCGAGCAGATTCTGCAGGGCGTCCAGCACAGTCTGGCGGGCATCGTCAGCGACCAGCATGCGCACACTGCGACGCTGGTCCTCAACGGTCTGGCTGTACCAGCAGTCCAGCGCGCCATACTGCTCCGCCAGGCCAACCAGTGTGTCCAGGTGGCCGGCATCGGCAACGACCTCAATAAGCTTCATGGTCCACCCGTGAGATTGCTGCGGACGGGACGGCTCCCGCCATGAATCTTGCGGTTCTGCTTTTCATGCTACGAACGCTGCAAGGCGGCTTCCACCTCATCCCGTTTTGCTTTTCCGGTCAGGCGTTCAATCAAGGTCAGTGCGAAATCCATGGCCGTACCGGGGCCGCGTGAAGTGATGATGGTTCCGTCCTCAACGACAGCTTCGGTTCTGTAGTCGATGCCACCAACATCGTCGAGTACGCCGGGATAACCGGTTGCCTGCCGACCGTCGAGCAGGCCGCTGTGAGCAAGCACTTTGGGCGCCGCACAGATAGCTGCGGTATAACGACCGGAGGCCGCCATGTCCTTCAGCAGTGCGTGTATGCGTGGATCATTGTCGAGATAATCCGCACCGGGCAATCCACCCGGCAGCACGACCATGTCATAGTCGCGTTCCAGGGCTTTGTCGAGGGTGGTATCGGGAACCAGAACGGTTCCGCGAGCGGCCTTCACCGGTTGATCATCGAGTCCGGCTGTCACGACATCAATGCCGGCACGCCGCATCAGGTCAATTATAGTGACGGCTTCGAGTTCTTCGCATCCCTGTGCGAGGGGGACCAGTACGCTTGCCATGTTTTTTTGCCCTCCTGCTGCTGTTCAATCAGTTCACGCACCGGCACCATCCGTATACCCTGCTGCGCCAGCTGCGGGAGCCGTTCCTCCAGGACAGCCAGTGTCTGCGGGTAGGGGTGGCCAATCGCCAGTGCGGTACCCTGTTCTCGTGCCAATGCTACCAGTCTGTCGAACTGAAAGGCTATGTCCTTTTTATCCAGGCTGTTATCGAGAAATACATTGCGGCGAATCCCGGGTACGCCATTTTCCTCTGCAAGCTGCAAGGCCACGGTCGCTTTGGTGGTACGGCTGTCGACAAAGAACAGCGGTCCACCCTGGCGGTGAATGGCTTCCATTAACCAGCGCATGTGGCCCGGGTGGCGGGTCAGCAAACTGCCCATGTGATTATTGATGCCGATAACGTGTGGCACGCGCCGCAGGTTATCGAGTACGGTACCGACAAACTCGCTTTCGGTCATTGCCAGTGTCACAGCACCCTCATCCAGCGGACGACCATCGACGCTGTCCATGGGTAGATGCAGCAATACCTCAAGGCCACGCTGGTTGGCCTGATCCGCTAGTTCCCGGGTATATTTTGCTCGTGGCAGAAAAGCACAGGCCACCGGGCCGGGCAGGGCGAGTACACGGTGACCGGTTTCCAGTCGCTTGCCCATGTCATCGATGATAATACCGATGACGGCCTGTGGTGCCGCAGGGGGTTGTGCCTGAGCAGATCCAGCAAAAAAAAGACTCCAAAAAAGAACCGGCCAGAGGCCGGTTGTTTTTGTCATTGCATGTGTTCCCGCTGTATGGCGAGGCCCTTGAGCAGATTCAGCGCTTCATAGAGCTGGTAGTCTGTCTGTGCCAGTGATTCTTTCTTCTCTTCCTTCTTGTTATGGTTGGCCGGTGGCGCCTTTTTACTGTTGCCATTGATCAGGTGCCCGGACAAGTCCGCTTCCTTGATCGGCTCAAACGTACGCTCGACAGCTGAGACACGCACCTGGTCAAGCACGATATCAGGCTTGATACCTTCGGCCTGAATGGAGCGGCCGGACGGGGTAAAGTAACGTGCTGTCGTCAGCTTCACCGCCGTACCATTACTCAGCGGCAGGATCGTCTGTACAGAACCCTTGCCAAATGTCTGTGTGCCAACAATGATGGCGCGACTGTGATCCTGGAGCGCACCGGAAACAATTTCCGACGCAGATGCCGAACCCTGGTTAACCAGTACCACCAGCGGGGAGCTGTCGAGAATATCATCCGGCGTGGCATTGAATCGCAACCGCGAGTCATTGACCCGGCCTTCGGTGTAAACAATCAGCCCTTTCTTGAGGAAGGCATCGGATACCGCGACGGCACCGTTTAATACGCCACCGGGATTGTTGCGCAGATCCAGCACCATGCCTTTCAACGATCCGCCGGCTTTCTTCTTCAGCTCCTCAATCGCCGTGACCATATTGTCCGCTGTCTTGGACTGGAACTGCGAAATACGCACATAACCAAAGCCGTCTTCGAGCATGCGTTTCTTGACGCTCTTGACCTTGATGATGTCACGCTTGATCTCGATCTTCAGTGGCCGCTCAACACCTTCGCGCACCACGGTCAGCTTAAGAATTGAACCTGGCTTGCCACGCATGATTTTCACGGCTTCATTGAGTGCCAGGCCTTTCACCGGCGTGTCATCCAGACGGATAATGAGGTCGCCAGCCTTGATACCGGCACGCTGCGCCGGGGTATCATCAATGGGTGCGATAACCTTGACGAAACCGTTTTCCATGCCGACTTCGATCCCCAGGCCACCAAATTCACCGGTGGTGCCAACCTGTAATTCCTTGAACTGTTCACGGTCAAGGTAGGATGAGTGCGGATCAAGACCGGAAAGCATGCCACGGACGGCATTCTCCAGCAGCTCCTTGTCATCAACATCCTCAACGTAGTCATTCTTGATGCGTCCAAACACATCGGTAAACGTCCGCAGCTCGTCGACCGGCAGACCGCGTACTGTTGCCGGTGCATCGCGTTCGGCAAAAACACCTTGCCCGATCGAAAGAGAGACGCCGATGGTAAGTCCGATCAGCACCAAAAAAATATTTTGCCTTTTTACACTCATTAAAAACCTGACCTGGTGACTTTTCTGTCACCTTGAAATTAAAAATAATAAAAGCCTTACAAGGAGTTGGCTTTAAAACAATGCTGACCATACCATAGCCGGGCAAGCTATGGCCAAATCTCCGCCACTATCCCGCTACCCTGGCAGGTTTTCCTCGACACCATTTGCGCGGGTTAACCGGGCGACCCCTGTAACGCAATTCGAAATACAGCCCTGGCCTGCTCTGACCACCGCTGGCGCCCAATGTTGCAATCACCTCTCCGGTATCGACCCATTCACCGACTTCCTTATAGAGCGCCTGATTATGCCCGTATAAGCTCATATAGCCGTCGCCATGATCAATAATCAGCAACAATCCGAAGCCTCGCATCCAGTCGGCAAAAGCGACGCGCCCCTGGGCCACAACGCGCACCTTGCCACCCTCCGGTGCTGTAATCAGCACGCCCTGCCAGGTCAGCCCGCTGTTGCCACGCGGCGCACCAAAGCGTGCACTGAGCTGCCCGCGCGCCGGCCAGCGCAGCGCACCCTTCAGGGCATCGAAGGGTTTGTTATGGGCCACATCGGTGGGGATATCGGCAAGCAACTCCTGCAACGAACGCACAAGCTCCTGTAAATGTTGCTCATCGACCTGAAGTTGTTTCAGCGCACCGCCCTGTTTTGCCAGTTGCTGCCTGAGCGCTGCCACGGCCTTTGCGCGTAACTGTTTCTGTTCTGCCAGCTGGTCAACACGGGTACGCTGACGGTCGCGCAGTGTTGACAGGACCACCGTCTTTTCCTCGATATCAACCTGCCGTGTTTGCAGCTGCATAAGCAGGGTATTCATGGCATCAATCTTTTCTGCACGTGCACGCGAAAAATAGCCAAAGTAGGTCAACATACGTCCGACAGTATCCGGTTGTTCCTGATTCAGCAGCAGTTTTACCTGTTTCTGGCGCCCCATAACATAGGCACTACGCGCCTCACGTGCCAGGTGTTTTCTTTGGGTATCAAGACGGCGGGTTTCATTTTTCTGCTGGTGCTGTAACCGGGTCAACTGATCACGTACCGACTGCAGGCGGCTTTCTGTCTGTTTCAGCGCTTTTCGGGTGATATTGATGTCACGATCTATGTCACGCAGGGCGCGTTCTTCACGGGTTTTCTGTTTACGCCGGGCGACGAGCCGGTTCTGTAAATCGTGAATACGGGTGCGTAACTCGTTGAGTTCACGGCTCCTCGCAGCCACATCTTCTTCGGCGTGGGCCGGGACAGCCCAACCTGCAAGCAGCGCAGCAACAAACAACCATATAAATGGTGCAATCGTGTGGTCACGCGTGTGACCTGTCTGGATCAGACTTCCGTCTCCATACTGACCACCGACTCGGCTGCTTCTTCGCCAGGCTGCCATTCAATCAGTGAGCGCCCCGTCATTTCCGGTGGCGGTTGCAACCCCAGCATATCGATGAGACTCGGCACAATATCGGACAAGGCCCCGTCATCAAGCCGGGCCGGACGGCCCACATAGATTAGTGGTACAACATTGGAGGTATGTGCCGTATGCGGCTGGCCGGTTTCCCTGTCACGCATCTGCTCGGCATTACCGTGATCCGCCGTGACCAGCATCTCGGCACCCGTTGACTGCAGTGCGGCCAGCACGCGCCCCATGCACTGGTCAATAGCTTCTATCGCCTTGACCGCCGCCTCCATGTCGCCAGTGTGCCCAACCATATCCGGGTTGGCATAGTTACAGATGATGGCATCGTAGCCACCGCTTTCAATGGCTTCGACCAGGTGGTCGGTGAGTTTCGGTGCATTCATTTCCGGTTGCAGATCGTACGTATCAACCAGCGGGGAGGGCACCAGGATACGCTCCTCGCCCTCAAAGGGTTCTTCCA
>CAZVBD010000089.1:0-10304 GCA_964625255.1 uncultured Thiohalobacter sp.
GCACGCCCGTGGCCCGGTCGGCCTGGAAGGACTCACAACCCTCAAATTTATTGTGTTCGGTGATGGCCACATCCGTACATAACAGCATTTTTCAAAGGGGTCAGACTCCATTGAAAACCCCATGATCTGTCTTCTTGGTGGCACCTTCGATCCGGTTCACTTTGGTCATCTGCGAACGGCGCTGGATGTGCAGCAGATGCTCGGTATTCCCCGGCTTGACCTGTTACCCTGTCGTATACCGCCGCACCGGCCCGAGCCACAGTTACCTGCCGCTGAACGGCTGGAACTGTTGAAACTGGCCGTACAGAACGAACCGGCGTTACAGATCGACGCGCGTGAACTGGAACGCGAAGGGCCGTCCTGGATGGTCGACACGCTGCAATCCCTGCGTGACGACATCGGTGCGGATGAACCCCTGTGCCTGGCACTGGGGATGGATGCACTGGCCGGACTGGCCAGCTGGCACCGCTGGCATGATATCCCCGCGCTCTGCCACCTGGTGGTCATGCAGCGCCCCGGTAATGACTGGCCAGTTGAAGGTGAAGTGGCAGACTGGTTAACAACAGTGCGAGTGAATAATATCACTGCACTGCATGACACACCGGCCGGACAAGTTGCAACCGTGATGGTGAGGCAACTGGATATATCCTCGACAGGAATACGCCACTTGCTGTCAGCCGGAAAAAACGCACGTTACCTCCTGCCGGAAGCCGTGCTGGAACGTATTACACAAGAGAACTGGTATGCAAACTGAAACACTGAAAAAAACTGCAATCGAGGCCCTGGAAGATCTCAAGGGTACCGATATCACTGAACTGGATGTGCGCGACATGACTTCTGTCACCGACGTCATGATTATTGCCAGCGGCACCTCCGACCGGCACGTGAAATCACTCGCCGACGCCGTTGTCATGGCCTGCAAAAAGGGTGGTGTTGTGCCACTGGGCGTCGAGGGTGAACGCGAGGGTGAATGGGTGCTGGTCGACCTCGGCGACGTCGTGGTACACGTCATGCAGCCACGCATCCGCGAATTCTATGCCCTGGAAAAACTCTGGACCGTCACCGAAGAAACCCGAGAACGCGAAAACAACACCCTTTAGCGGGGGACAGACCACGGTTTTACGGACTCCCTTGGCAATCCCCCCACCGCGTTATACGATCTTCCCATGCAAATTCACCTCATTGCCGTCGGCACCCGCATGCCGGGCTGGGTCAACGACGGCTATGCCGAATACGCCCGCCGCCTGCCCCGTGAATGCCGCCTGAGTCTCACTGAGCTCCCGCTGGCGCAACGCAGCAAGTCGCAGCCGATATCACGTGCCATTGAGGATGAAGGCAAGCGTATGCAGGCTACCATCGGCACCAACCAGCGGGTGATAGCGCTGGATGTCAAAGGCCGGGAATGGTCGACCGAGCAACTGGCGGAACATCTCGGGGAATGGATGCAGGATGGCCGTGATGTCAGTCTGCTAGTGGGCGGACCGGATGGCCTGGCTGGAAACTGCCTGCAGCTTGCCGAACAACGCTGGTCCCTGTCCCCTCTGACACTCCCGCACCTCCTGGTTCGGGTGATCCTTGCCGAGCAGCTGTACCGCGCCTGGTCCCTGACTGTTGGGCATCCGTATCACCGTGGCTGACAGGGGAAAGATCATTCTGGCCTCCGCTTCGCCGCGTCGTCGGGAACTTTTACACCAGATTGGCGTTCAGTTTGATCAGCAGGTCGCGGAAATCGATGAAACACCACGGAAAAACGAACCTGCTGAGGCCTATGTGGTCCGTCTGGCGCTGGAGAAAGCCCGTGCGATTCAGGCCCGATTGGGCGATGATGAAGTTCCGGTGCTGGGCGCCGATACGGCGGTCGTGATCGACGAGGAAATTCTCGGAAAACCACGTGATGAGTCGCATGCCGCTGCCATGTTGCGGCAGCTGGCCGGGCGTGAGCACCGGGTTTTGAGCGCCATTGCGCTGGTGGGGCAGCGCGAGCTATGCCGGGTCAGTGAAAGCCGGGTCCACTTCCGCGCGTTGACAGACAACGAAATCGCCGCCTATTGGCGCACCGGTGAACCGGCTGGCAAGGCCGGTGGTTACGCCGTACAGGGTATAGGCGCAATATTTATCGAGCAGCTGCAAGGTAGTTACTCCGGCGTGATGGGGTTGCCGGTTTTTGAAACGGCGCAGCTGTTACAGGAATTTGGAATCAAGCTTCCGGGAAATCAGTATGGCAGTTGAACTGTTGGTCAATGTTACGCCGCAGGAAACACGTGTTGCGGTGGTCGAGAACGGGGTGTTGCAAGAGGTATTCATTGAACGTGCGAGGCGCCGCGGGCTGGTTGGCAATATCTACAAGGGTATCGTCAGCCGTGTGCTGCCCGGTATGCAGGCTGCGTTTGTGGATATCGGTTTTGAGCGGGCCGCTTTCCTGCATGCTTCGGATATCGCGACCGAGGATGATGATGACAAGTCTGAACAAAACGGTGAGGATAATATTACCCGCCTGTTGCATGAAGGGCAGGAAGTCCTTGTCCAGGTAATCAAGGACCCTCTTGGAACCAAGGGCGCACGCCTTACGACACACATCACTATCCCGTCGCGTTACCTGGTATTTATGCCGGATGCGGATAATGTCGGTGTTTCCCAGCGCATTGAAGATGAGGAAGAACGTCAGCGGCTTCGCGATACAGTTCTGGAAGCCCGTGGTGAGCGGGGTGGTGGTTTTATCCTGCGGACGGCTGCCGAAGACGCCTCTTCCGAAGCGATTGCTTCTGACCTGGAATTTCTCCAGCGATTGTGGGCTTCCATACGGGCCGGTATCAGCGAGGTTAAACCCGGTGATGTGGTTCACGAGGATCTGCCACTGGCATTACGCGTCCTGCGCGACATTTCCGATGCTGAAGTTGAAAAATTACGCATCGATTCGCGTGAGACTTTCCAGCGTGTGGGAAATTTTGTCGAACAGTTTACGCCCATGCTGAAAGACAAGCTCGAATATTACCCGGGCGAGCGTCCTATCTTCGACCTGTACGGGGTTGATGACGAAATCCAGAAAGCGCTGGAACGCAAGGTTCAGCTCAAATCCGGTGGCCACCTGGTGATTGACCAGACGGAAGCGATGACCACCATTGATGTCAATACTGGCGCCTATGTCGGTCACCGCAACCTGGAAGAGACGATCTTCAAGACCAACCTGGAAGCTGCACAGGCCATTGTTCGCCAGCTGAGGTTACGTAATCTGGGTGGCATTATCATTGTCGATTTTATTGATATGCAGAACGAGGATCACAAGCGTCAGGTGATTCGAGCGCTGGAGAAACACATTGAGCGCGATCATTCCAATTGCCATATCAGTGAAATCTCCAGTCTCGGGCTGGTGCAGATGACGCGCAAGCGTACCCGCGAGAGTCTTGAACATATACTCTGTGAAACCTGTCCGACCTGTAGCGGGCGTGCATCGATCAAATCGGCCGAGACGGTGTGTTACGAAATCTTCCGCGAGATACTGCGTGAAGCACGCCAGTTCGATACACAACGATTACTGGTGCTGGCGTCACAGGAAGTGGTCGATTTGTTGCTGGACGAGGAATCCACCAGCCTTGCCGAGCTGGAAGCGTTTATTGGCAAGCCGATCAAGTTCCAGGTCGAGGCACTGTATACGCAGGAGCTGTTCGACGTTGTTCTGCTCTAGAAGCATGACAGGTGCATGGCAGGGGTGTGGCTGATGGTCCTCCGCCGGCTGGGGCGTGTACTGTGGTGGGGGATTACCGCCATTATTATCAGTCTGGCCGTCATGCTGAGTGCCGTGCGTTTATTGTTGCCTGGCATGGCCGAGTACCGGGAGCAGGTGGAGACCCTGGTCGAGGAGGTTCTGCATCGACCGGTCGAGATTGGCTCCATCGATGCCGCCTGGTATCGCCTGTCGCCGGTGTTGAGACTGCAGAAGGTCGTTATCCATGATGAGAATCTTCCCGGTGGAAGGCTGGATGTTGGCGAGGTACAGGTTGGACTGAATATTGTTGACTCGTTGTGGCGTCAAAAATGGCTGACGTCAGGCATTCGTATTATCGATGTACAACTGGCCTTGCGTACGGACCTTTCCGGCAAGAAAACCAATGAGGCGGGGATGGAAGCCTTTTACTGGTTGATGCGCCAGGAGAGTGTGTCACTGGAACAGGTCACGCTCAACTGGCAGGACCCCGGTCTGCTCAAACAACCTGTTCGGTTTACTGACTTGTCTGCACAGCTGAAAAGCGACGGCTGGCGGCACCAGTTACTGATCCAGACCGCTATCAATAAGCACTACGGGAAACAGATCAAGCTGGCAGCTGATCTGTCCGGGCCACTCAAGGTGCCGCTGGACTGGCGTGGCAGAATTTACCTCAGGACTGAAGGCTTCCGCCTGTCTTCAATAGCGGATCTGACAAAATCGCTGGGTTACGCTGCTGAAGGTGATGTCGATCTGGAGGTATGGACCAGCGTCCGTGACAGGCAGCTCAGATGGAGTGCCGGGTCAGTTCAAATTGTACAACCAAAGCTGGCGCGGCGTGATGAACCAGACACTTCGTTTGCTGCAGACGGGCTTTCCAGTCATTTCAGTCTGCGTGCAATAGACGGTGGCTGGACGCTTGAGTTGCAGAAATTCAGCCTGCTGCGTGACCAGGTTGAAGTATGGCCGGAGACTCGTCTGCACGCCACTGTCAGGAATGGCGAGTCGTTATCCGCCCATGGCAGGATCAGTCATGTTGCCCTTTCAGAAGCAGGAAAAATGCTGCCTCTGTTGCCGTGGATCAACACCGATATGCGTCATCGTATTGAGCATATGCAGCCGCGCGGTGAACTGACAAATACAGAGTTTGATCTGTATCTCCATGATGATGCACCACCAAACCTGTCATTGCGTTCGCGTTTTGATCACCTCGGACTCACCGCCAGCAACGGTTTGCCTGGTGCTACAGGGCTTTCCGGTAGTCTTGACGGGAATCTGCAATCCGGCACCGTAGACATTGATAGCCAGACGGTCAGTCTGCAACTGCCCAATGTTTTTTCTGATGTACCCGCTATTTCACGTCTTTCCGGTCGCCTGCACTGGCAGCGACTGATGGACCGTTTTCGTGTGACATCAGATCAGTTACTGCTGGTATCCGGCCCTCTTAGTACACGCACACGCCTGCAACTCGACTGGGTGTCCGGACAGCCTGCTCCGTGGATTGATATGTTGTTGCAGGCCGATGAATTTCCTGTTGCTGAAGTTAAACGGTATCTGCCTGACAAGGCAATACGGCCCAAAGCGCTGAAATGGCTGCGAAACGCTTTCCGGCAAGGCGCTGTGAGTCATGTGCGTTTTCTGTTGCAAGGTCCTTTGAACCACGTGCCGTTTGATCAGGGCGACGGGCGTATGGAGGTACGATTCGATTTTGATAACGTACTGCTGGACTACCACCCGCAATGGGGGCAGCTCGATGCACTGCAAGGTTCAGCCTTGTTTGTCGGCAGGTCCATGCACATTACCAGTACGTCGGCGACTATTCTGGATGCCAACGTGGACCGTGCCGTTGCTGATATCAAGGATTTCTCCAGGCCGATTCTGGATATTGAAGGCACGGTAAGCGGAACGCTGGAGAGCCTGCTTGCCTATATCAACTACAGTCCATTACGTGATCACTTTGGACAATTGGTTGATCGCACCACAACCCGGGGTGATGCCACATTGCAACTGGGTTTACGCATCCCGTTACGTCACGCACTGGGTAAGGTAGAAGTCGAGGGTAAGGTTGGTTTTCTCGATGATAGCCTGAAGGTCGTTGACAGCAATATTTCACTTGATGAAGTGAACGGGACTCTGGATTTTACCCGCCAGGGTGTAACAGCCAAAGATGTCACTGCAAGATTGTTTAATCATCCTGTCAAGGTGTCTGTCTATCCACAAGGCTCTGAGGGGTCGCGACAAACCGTTGTCGATATTGAAGGAAATCTGGGGTTGGTGAGTAAGCTGAAGGAGGCGTTCCCGCGTATAGGGCCCTATGTAGAAGGATCGGCATACTGGCATGCCTTGTTACAACTGCCAGCGGGCAAAAACACTCCCCGTCGTCCGGTGGCGCTGGAATTACGTTCTGATCTGAAAGGTGTTGCAACAGAATTGCCTGCCCCGTTTACCAAGGTGGTTGAAGATATTTGCCCTGTGTCCATTAGCTGGCTACCCGGCAAGTTGTCAAGCGAGTCGCTTGTGGTGAAACTGGGTGATGATGTGTCGCTTCAACTATTAGCACGCAAAACAGGTGATGGTCTGCGTAAGGCAAGCCTTCATTTCGGTGAAGGCACGGTAAGCCTGCCGCCTTCAGACGCTATTTATATAGATGGCTGGCTGGACAGGCTCAGTCTGGATGCCTGGATCGATCTGTTACGTAATATTGCCAGGTCGGGGATGCCGGGCGCGGGAACGGTTCCACCGGTATCAACGGATGTGCATATACGCGAGGTAACCTTTCTCGGTTACCAGGTACAGGCACTGAGTGTTTCCAGTAAAGTCGAAAATCCCTGGCAATTTACTGTCGGCGGGCGTGATATGGACGGGCAGGTGGACTGGACGCCTGCTGTTAATGATGCTGTTCCGATGCTCAAGCTGCGGCTGCAAACGTTGACAGCGGTGAAAATGCTGGCCAGTACCCTGGCGGGGTCACGTGCTGTACTGACACCGGAACGATTACCCAATATGGATCTGGAGATCGGTCAGTTACAACTGGGGCCATACAACCTTGGCAAGGTTGTTGTTCGTGGTGAACGGGTGACGGAGGGCATGTCGTTCCCCGCTTTTCAGGTCGACTCACCGGCGATTGCATTCAGGGGCAAGGGTGCCTGGCTACAGCACGGCAAGCAGCAAAGCACCCGGTTCCGCGCTGATATCACAGGAGGAGAACTCGGCAAGCTGATAAAAATGTTTGGTGACCGTGGAGTAATAAAGGGAGGCGAAATGCAGGGGCAGGCATCGCTTGACTGGCCGGGAAACCCGGCGGCCTTCAATTTGACTTCGCTGGAAGGCGAGATTCGTCTGAAAACCGGCAAGGGACGGCTGGTCGAAGTTAAGGAGGGTGCCGGCAAGTTGCTTAACCTGTTCAGCCTTAACTCATTGCAACGACGCCTTTCACTTGATTTTACTGATCTCACGAAAGAAGGCTTCAGCTTTGACAAAATGAAGGGTACTTTTGTTCTCAGCGATGGAAACGCCTATACGGAAGACTTTGTAATAGAAGGCTCATCGGCCATTATCGCAATATCGGGACGTACCGGTCTGGCTGCCCGCGATTATGACCAGTTGGTCACGGTCACGCCACAGGTGAGTTCCAGTCTTCCGTTGGCCGGTGCATTAGCGGGTGGGCCGGCTGTTGGTGCTGCGGTGTTCCTTGCTGAACGGCTGGTGGGCAAGAATTTTAACCGTATGGCGCGAGTGCGCTACAAGGTCACGGGTAGCTGGGACAAGCCTGTTTATACGCGTTTGAAACCGGAGCCGGAGCCTGATCAAACTCCAGTAAAGAAAAAGCCCTGACTGCTCAGTGGTATAGCAAGCGCAAACCGGGCTTGTGCTATGCTTTGCCGATGAATTTCCTGCGTGTTATCTCTGTTACCTTTTTGTGCATTGCGGTGGGTCGGGTATCTGCGGCGGGTAATACCTGGTTGCTGGGTGCTGATGAGTGGGCGCGCCCACGAGATGGTGCGGCCATGGTGCAGATGCGGCCCTTGCCGGAGGTGGTCGAAGCCTGGGCACGTGAGCCGGGTCAGCGTCTGGTCGTGCGCTACCCCGGTGGAGAGGAGGGGCTGTTGTGGGCCAACGAGTTACGTTCCTGGCTGGTTGCACTGGGCATTCCCCTGGAACATCAGGAGCTGGTGGCAGGCAGTCGCCAGCCGGATCGTATTGAACTGGAATTGACGAGGTAATGGTGTTGTGACGATAGCAGCCTGTATTCAGATGGCCTCCGGCCCCAATGTGGGTGCCAATCTTCTCGAAGCTGAGCGGCTCATCGCCATGGTGGCGGACAAGGGCGCCAGGCTGGTGGTGCTGCCGGAAAACTTTGCCATTATGGGCAAGGAAGAAACTGACAAGGTTGCCGTGCGTGAATCAGATGCTGGTGGGCCGATACAGGCGTTCCTTTCCCAGCAGGCAGTTCGACACGGTATCTGGCTGGTGGGTGGTACCGTGCCCATGCAGGCCTCTGTCGATGACAAGATTCGTGCGGCCTGTCTGCTGTATGACGATAAGGGCAAACGTGTGGCGCGCTACGACAAGATCCACCTGTTCGATGTTTCGGTGATGGATAATGGAGAGCGTTACACTGAATCGGATACCATCGAAGCTGGTGACGAGGCAGTGGTGGCCGAAACGCCTTTCGGTCGTCTCGGGCTGGCAGTTTGCTATGACCTGCGCTTCCCCGAGCTGTTTCGTACCATGCTCAATCAAGGCATGGATATTATTGCGTTGCCTTCGGCGTTCACGGCGATAACCGGCAAGGCGCACTGGGAAACCCTGGTGCGCGCTCGTGCTATTGAGAACCTGTGTTTCGTGCTGGCAGCGGGGCAGGGCGGGTATCACGTCAATGGCCGTGAGACCTATGGACACAGTATGATTGTCGATCCTTGGGGCAACGTCATGAATGAACTGGCCAATGGGTCAGGGCTGGTGTGCGCAGATATGGACCTGGAACGGCTGGGCAGCATACGCCGCAGCTTCCCTTGCCTGGATCACCGCAATATCGTTTGCCGCGTCTGACCCGCCCGGATTATTCCGCCATTTCGCGGAGATAACGAAACAGTGTTCGGGCTGATTTTGGTGGCTTGTTCAGATCACGCTCCTTGCGTGCCTGGCGAACCAGCTGACGCAGGTGCTGGCGGTCTGCGTTGCCATTCTGCTGTATATACGTCTCGATGACCGCGTCATCCTCCTCGATCATACGATCACGCCATTGTTCCAGTACATGGTGTGCCTGAACCTGCTGGCGGGTTTTCTGACGCAGTTGCTCAAAGTGCTGCTGAATCGGTTCCGGGTCAACATCGCGCATCAGGCGTCCGATGAACTGTCGCTGACGTTTGAGGGCGCCACGTGAGTGGATGCATTTCATTTCGCGCAGGGCGTCGATCAGAGATTCGGGCAATGACAGCTTTGTCCAGTCTGTTTCCGGCAGTTCAAGCAGGTCTGTACCGAGTTGTTGCAACGCGTCGGCATCCTTTTTTCGCCGGGTCTTGCTCGGCGGCAGGTTTTCGGGGTCAAATTCGTCTTCTTCCACAGTTTCCATAATCGGTTCGATAATCAACTTGTCATGTTCAGGATGTATTATGAGGCAGGGCAACTTAACTGGCTAATTCATTTATGAGCGAAAAACAGAATTTCGCGGTCCATTACCGCATTGTACAGCTGCCGGACAGCGAGCCATTGAATAATTCCATCATGATGCAATATCGGGCGCTGGCAGAGGAAAATTCACCGGAGATCAGCCGCAGTCATTATTTCGAAGGGCGCTACGAAAACACCTGTATACCTGCTTCGGTGCTGACAACAATTCAGCCTGTACTGGATGTCGCGCGTCGGGAGGCGGCCGTCTTTCTTCAGCGGGAAGCGCTGCCGGAGGTGGGGTTCTGGCTGAATGAAATGGAGCCTGGCCATGTCACGCTGGCACACCGTCACGATGACGATGATGAGTATCTGTCCGGGGTGTATTATGTTGATGTGCCGGAAAACTCCGGGGATCTTGTACTGGAACAGGGTTGTGCGACAACACGAATTTGCCCGCAAGCCGGCATGCTGGTGCTGTTCCCGCCCGATGTGCCACACCATGTTACACAGAATCTTGGTATGGAAACCCGTTTGTCAGTCGGGATGAATTTTGGTGTACGGCGCTAGGTCAGGTACCAGGTACCCAGACCCAGAAAAGCGACGAACCCGACTACATCAGTCACCGTGGTCAATAATACTGTGCCGGCCAGTGCCGGATCGACTCCCACGCGTTTAAGCACCAGCGGGATAGAAAAGCCGGCCAGCGCGGCAAAAATCAGGTTAATAATCAATGCAGCACCGATAATCAACCCGATATCAGTGCTCTGAAACCACGCCATCGCAATGACGGCGACGACCAGCGACCAGATCAGTCCATTCATGATGCTGACCTGGATTTCCTTGATCATCAGTGAACGTGCGTTGCTGGGTCCTACCTGGCCCAGTGCCAGTCCGCGGATCATAATGGTCAGTGTCTGGCTACCGGCAATGCCACCCATGCTGGCGACAATCGGCATCAGCACGGCCAGTGCGACCACCTTGTCCAGCGTGG
>CAZVBD010000090.1:0-10027 GCA_964625255.1 uncultured Thiohalobacter sp.
ATATTCTTCTGCAAGCGGCCGTGCTTGGGCTTGGTGCTGCCGTGGTCGGAGCATTTGATGACGCAGCAGTGGTTGATGTATTAGGCCTGCCCGACTTCGAACACCCTCTCTATCTGCTGCCCGTTGGATGGCCCGCGGACAACGGATAATTTTCTGACCCCTTGTTCTTGCGGTTCCCGGTCTGGAGACAAGCCACGACCTGCCTGCTATAGTCAATGTTAGAAGTAGGAGGTAATGTTGGATGACAGCAAGTGTGTCGGTACAGCAAAAAGTTCTTTTGAAAAGGCAGCTTGAGCAGCGCCGTGATGAATTGTTGTCATCAATACACAGGCAACTCCTGGAGTCCGACAATCAAACCTATAACGACCTTGCCGGTCGAGTCCATGACAGCGCGGAAGAAGCGGTCGCCGACCTCCTGTCGGACATCGGTTTTGCCGATATAGACCGTGAGGTCAGCGAAGTCAGTGATATTGAGCAGGCACTGATACGTATCGCCACCGGTGTGTACGGTGTCTGTATCGACTGCGAATCAGACATTCCCTTCGATCGTTTATCCGCTTACCCGACGGCCAAACGCTGCCTGGCCTGCCAGCAGCATCACGAATCCGGCAGACAGGCAGGTTCGTGCCCCAGTCTATAGACACAAACGGCAATCCCGGGGAGAACAGTATGCAGATACCCTTACAGATTACCTTTCAGAATATGGAACCCTCACCGGCTGTTGAGGCCAGGATTCGTGAAAAAGCACAGAAACTCGAACACTTCCATGATCATATTATGGCGTGCCGGGTCGTCGTGGAGCCGGTAGGCCAACACCACCATCATGGAAATCTCTATCAGATCCGGATCGACATCACTGTACCGGGCAGCGAGGTGGTGGTCAGCCGCGAAAGCGGACTGAATCATGCGCACGAAGATATTTACGTCGCCATTCGCGATGCCTTCAATGCCGCCCGCCGTCAACTGGAAGACCAGCTGCGCCGGATCCAGCGCAAGGTCAAAAGCCACGAGACACCGCCTCACGGACGGGTTATCGAATATTTTCCAGAGGAGGGTTACGGCAGGATCGAGACGTCGGACGGCCGCGAAATCTACTTTCATGAAAACAGCGTTCTGAACGGTAGCTTCGGAGAACTTGGTATCGGTAGTGAAGTGCGCTTTGTGGAAGGACAGGGGGAGATGGGCCCCCAGGCCAGTGCCGTGCGGCCGGTCGGCAAGCACCATATTGCCGGACCGTGAATGCTGCACACCCATTGATATTTATCCATGCAGAATCTGTTTTTTGGACTATCATTTGCTTGGGAGAGTTCATGTAGTTAGCAAGGAGGAACACACCATGAGAGTTTCTGAAGTAATGACCGCCGAGGCAATATCCTGCACCCCGCAAACCGATCTGGAAACTGTAGCGATGCAAATGTGGAATGGTGACTGCGGATCCATTCCGGTTATGAACGACAACGGAATGCCTATCGGTATGATTACCGATCGTGATATTGCCATGGCCGGTGCGCTACAGCACAAAGCCTTGAGCGATATATGCACCAGCGAGGTGATTAATGGTCGCGATGTGAAGTGCTGCAAGGGTGAAGACAGTATTGACGCTGCATTGCAGGCCATGACCGACGCGCATGTACGCCGTTTGCCGGTGGTTGACGGTGACGGTTGCCTGCAAGGTATCCTGTCAGTTGACGATGTAGTCATCTGTGCTGAGCGCGGCAAGCGCGGTGAAGGAAAGCCTGATCTGTCCTTCGATGACGCCATGATAGCCCTGAAGGCGGTTTGTAAGCACCATTAAGGGCTGGATATCCGGAAAGTCAGTATAGTTGTCCCGTAAACCCTCTCCCTTTGGGAGAGGGTGTGGGGTGATCAGTTTTTACTGCCTGGCCCTCTTATTGCCCCTTCCGGTGCTGAGGGTGTCGCGCACATGGCGCAGGAGGTCGTCGCGAACAGCGTAAGGATTAGCTGTTAAGCCCAAGCTGCTCCATTAACTCTGGCATCTTTTCCAGCGCCGCCTGCCTGCCTCGCTCGATTTCCTGGTCAGGGTGAGAAAAATCGGCCCACTGTCGGAAGCCGGTTACTGGTTCGATCAGCAGATCGGCAAATTGGGCTTTGTACTGACGCATGTACAGGGATTTGATCCTGATTGCCCAGTCGAGCATCCCGATCACCGTAGACGGCCTGAGATCCGGGTTGGGGCGACCGCCGACGTTGACTGCCACGATCAGTTGCCCGGGGTTGGCAAGCATTTTTGCTTCCTTGGCGGGAAGCTCACAGGCCAGGCCTCCATCCACGAAATGTTGACCGCTGATTTCCACGGGCTCGAACACACCTGGTATCGCCATGCTGGCCGCGATGGCACGTGGCAGGTTGCCTTTGGAGAAGATCTCGATTTCACCACTCGGGAATTGGACCGTGGTGGCGAACAGCGGTATCCGGATATCACTAAATCCTTTTCCTTCACAGAGGGTTTGCACAAGGTTCAGGAGTGCTTCGGTATCGGTCAGTGCGGTACCTTTGGCGGCGCGTGCGTAGAGCACGGATTGTCTGGCCGCCGCCGTGAGCTTGCCTAACCAGGTGTGGTCAGCGGTTTCGGCTTCGGTAAGATCTGGTAACGCCAGTCGGCTGAATGCATCCGAATGCAGCAATGCTTCGACACGGTTTCGCATGCGTTTAATGTCGGGCTCAAGTGCGTACATCGCACCGAACAGGGCGCCGATACTGGTACCGACAATCGCCTCGGGCTTCAGTCCGTGTTCCTCCAGCGCTTCAAGTACACCCAAATGGGCAAGCCCCCGGCCCCCGCCGCCGCCGAGCGCCAAAACGAACCCCCTGGGTTCGATTGCCTTTCTAAATATACGATGCCAGATATTTATCATGAGTAGCACTACGCTCGGAGTGGTCAGTTTTTTCTACCTGTACCTCTTATTGCCCCTTCTGGTAGGTTCCTGTCAGCTGCGCCTGCGCCAGTATGTGTCCCTTCATGGCGGATTCAAGTTGTGCCCTGGTTGGCTTGTTCAGGCCTTCCAGAACGGTGTCCAGTGCATACAGCTTGTAAAAATAACGGTGTCGCCCGATTGGTGGACAGGGGCCGCCATAGCCGGTGCGCTTCCAGTCGTTGAGACCTTCGCTCACGCCCGCCGGCAGGTCCGCCACGGTGATACCTTCCGGCAGACCGGAGATGTTCGCAGGCAGGTTGTAAAGCAGCCAGTGCACCCAGATCATGCGTGGTGCGTCCGGATCGGGTGCGTCCGGGTCATCCACAATCAGGATCAGACTCCTGGCATTACCGGGTACACCTTCCCACCTCAGCGGTGGGGTGATGTCATTTCCTTCGCAGGTGTATTTCGACGGAATCTCGCCGCCATCAACAAAGGCAGGTGAATGAATCTGCAAAGCCATTTTTGCCTCCTGAGCACACACACTGACAGCTGCCAGGAAAGTTGCCATGCCTATAGACAAACATAGACCAGTGCGGCGACCAGTACCGGGAGTGATCAACGCTGATGCTTTGCTAAAAAGGTGCTGCACCCAGTCCGGGCTCATCGCTTGCTTCAGGGGACGCGTAGCGTCCTTTGCCTTCAAAAGCGCTGAACTCCGTGATGTCCAGCCGGTTATCAGTGTTTTTGTCAATAGTCTGCCAACTCTCCGTCAGGTCTGTCCTGGCACAAGCTTCCGTGTTGCCAATGTAGCCATCGCCATGAACGTGCCAGATATATCACTATCCTGCCCTCTCGTAATTGATCAATGCCAGCGTAAGGGTCAATTAACAGGTTAGTACAGAAAGTCTGACTCATTCCTACTATCCTTAATGTAAGCGGAACAACGACTGCGTCAGCCATGAGTAAATCCTGCCTCGATACGCCCATTGCACAGCTCATCTGGGAAACCAGATATCGCCTGGAGGCAGGCGGTGTGGCGCAAGAGCGGAGTATTGAAGATAGCTGGCAGCGGGTGGCCAATACACTGGCTTCTGTTGAGGAACGTGATGTGAGTTCCTGGGAAGAACGTTTTTACGGCATCCTGGAAGACTTCCGCTTTCTCCCCGGTGGGCGCATTCTGGCCGGCGCCGGTAGTGGCCGGCGCGTGACCCTGCTGAACTGCTTTGTCATGGGGGTTATCGATGACCGCATGGAAAGCATTTTTGACCGCCTCAAGGAGGGCGCTATCACCATGCAGGCCGGTGGCGGCACAGGTTATGATTTCTCGAATCTGCGGCCCAGGAACAGTGTCGCCCATGCCAGCGGTCGTATTGCTTCGGGCCCGGTTTCTTTTATGCGTATCTGGGATGCCATGTGTGCCACGGTCATGTCCACCGGTGCCCGGCGCGGCGCCATGATTGCCAGTCTGCGTTGCGATCACCCGGATATCGAGGATTTTGTCGATGCCAAGCGGACGCCCGGTGAATTGCAGCGCTTCAATCTTTCAGTGCAGGTGACAGACGCTTTCTTGAAAGCAGTGAAACAGGACGAGCTTTGGCCGCTGGTGTTCCCGGTCGACAGCCTTGAACCGGATAGCCCTGGAGAAACTGTTATGCGCCACTGGACAGGTCAGCACGAAGCGGTGGCCTGCAGGATAATCAGACGGGTTCCGGCGCGTACACTCTGGGAACGTATTATGCGTGCCGCTTACGATACTGCCGAGCCAGGCGTACTGTTTGTTGACCGTATCAATGCGCTCAACAATCTGGCCTGGCGTGAACAGATTACCACCACCAATCCCTGCGGCGAGATCCCGCTGCCACCTTATGGTGCTTGCGATCTGGGGTCGGTTAATCTGACCCGCTTTGTTGTTAATCCCTTTTCCCCCCAGGCGCACCTGGATCTGGACGCGATCCGGGAAACCGTGAAGGTAGCGGTTCGTCTGCTGGACAATGTCATCGACTGCTCGCATTTTCCCCTTAACGTACAGGCTGAACAGGCGCGGGGTTCTCGCCGTATCGGGCTCGGCATTACCGGGCTGGCGGATGCGTTGATTATGCTGGGACTGCATTACGGAAAGGCCGGGGCGCGCCACAAGGCGGAGCAGATTATGCAAACGGTATGTCATACCGCTTATCTTGCTTCCATAGAACTGGCCAGTGAGAAGGGCAGCTTTCCGTTCTTCGACAGGGATCGCTATCTTCAAGGCGCATTTATCCAGTCATTGCCGGCATCGATCCGCGGGGGTATCGGTGAACAGGGTATCCGCAACAGCCACCTCACAGCGATCGCGCCGAACGGTACCATCAGCCTGCTGGCCGGTAATGTTTCCAGTGGTATCGAGCCGGTGTTCGGCTTTCAGCACCGGCGCCGGGTACTGAATCAGTCCGGTGACTATGAAACCTTCGACGTGACGGATTATGCATTCCGTCACTGGCACAAGCAGGAGGATCAGGACTTGCCGGCCTGTTTTATTGACGCTCGCTCGCTGTCACCCGATGCCCATCTCGGGATGCAGGCTGCGTTGCAGCCATTTGTTGACAATGCCATCTCCAAAACCATCAATGTGCCAGAGGACTATGCTTTCGAGGACTTCCGCTCCCTGTATGAGGCCGCGTATGGAGCGGGTGTAAAAGGTTGTACCACTTTCCGCCCTGGTCTGGTACGCGGGGAAATCCTGTTATCCGGTAAGCAGGAGAGAGATGAGGAGGGCGCACCGGGTGCGCACTGTTGCAGTATTGAGCGGGAAGAGGATTAGGAAATCTTCAATCCGTAGTGTGTCCCGGATTTTCATTGACGCCGCCAATCGTCTGCAGTACCTCCGGCTTAGGTGTATCCGCATTTAAATTGTTTGCTGGAAATAATTATGAATTTATCATCTGTAGGCAGGTAATGGTTATGTTGGCTAAACGCAACTCAGCCGCCTGGGGCATTATCATCAGTATCCTGTTTGTCACGGCAGCGCTGGGTGTGTTGCTGTTGTTCGGCGTCGACGAGCAGGTGCTGCGGTTGTTGACATGGCTCGATGCGCAGGGGGCCTGGGCATCGTTGCTATTCATGCTGATTATGGCTGTGGTGGTTGTACTGTTATTGCCAGGGGTACTGTTCACCACTGGCGCCGGTTTCGTGTTCGGTGTGGTGGAGGGGACCCTCTATGTCGTGATCGGAACCACCCTCGGTGCGATGATTGCATTCCTGATTGCACGTCATCTGTTCGGTGAACGGGCTGCCCGCTTTGTGCGGCGTCATGCCAGGCTGAAGTTGATCAGCGAGGAGCTTACGCCCCGGGGCTGGAAGATTGTCATGCTTACCCGGCTGGTGCCCTTCTTTCCGTTCAAGCTCTCCAACTATTTTTTCGGGCTTACCGCTTTCTCGTTGCGAGGGTTCACCGGTGGCACTTTTGTCGGTGTTATCCCGTTTTCGTTACACAATGTTTATCTCGGCTCGATCGCGGCTGATATAGCCACACTCGGAACGCGCAACACCGAACGCACACCGCTTGAATGGAGCTTGTACGGTGCCGGTTTTCTGGTTGCCATTGGAATCGTGATTTATCTCAGCCGGCTGGCGAGCCGGACCCTGGCCAGGTACACAAGAGAGGACACGAAAGGAGAAGAGTGATGCCGTGGTTAAAGTGGTTGCCCTGGCGATTCTTTATTCGCCGTATTGCCCGCGCCCATGGATTCCTGGACCCGGTGGCGCTGCTGGCGCGGCTGCATCGCTTTGCCCAGCCCGCCGAGGTGGCAGAACCTGTTGAGTTGCTGCGTGCCGGAGTGGTATTCCATGCTCGCGGGCTCATCAACGCACGCGTCATCCAGCACAACCTGGACTGGGTCTGGCCCTACTGGATCGAGCGGCAGTTTGATCCTGAAGACGATGCCTTTGTCCCCCGGGCCTTTTCCATTACCCATGTCAATCTCACTCACCGCAACTGGACGGCCATCGGACTACCCGATGTGGACGAACTGCCAATAGTTGATCCCCGTGGCCTGCTCACGCCCTTCTACGACGGCTGGTCGCTGGATGCCTGGGTGATGGAGGACGACGGGCACCGCCTGCTGCCATCGCGAACTGACCAGGTTGTCCAGCACTGGGACCTGAATGAGGGGCTGGCGGTGATCACCGAAACAGCGCAAAACGGCCTGACCCTGCATAACCATGCCTCGGTCCAGCTCGAATCTTCAGTGCCGGTCTGTCAGCTTCGACTCAGCGCCGGCAGCGACCAGGGGGGGTGGCTGGTGCTGGCGTTACGGCCCTGCAACCCCGAGGGGGTCAGCTTCATTCATCAGGTCGAATTGTCTTCCGAACGTACGGCCTGGACCATTGACGGACAGGCTGCCGTTACTTTCAATGCAGCAGCGGAACGGCATCATGTCGCGGACTATCGTACCGGTGATGTGGCGATCCACCTGCAGGACAGGGAGGAAGAGACGGCAGGTGTGTGCGAAGTGGGCATGGTGACGGCGGCGGCGCTGTTTCGACTTGTACCCGGGCAGGTGCGCGATCTGGAGGTGCGTATCCCGCTCGCGCACAGCACCCGCCCGCAGCAGGTTTCCGGTGTGGCCTGGCAGGAAGCCCTGCAGGGCTGCTGTCAACTTCGCGTGCCGGATGAAAAGGTGCAGTTTCTCTACGCGGCCGCCTTGCGCACCCTGATCCTGCATTCGCCCGGTGATGTCTATCCCGGGCCTTACACCTACAAGCGCTTCTGGTTCCGTGACGCAGCCTTCATCATCCACGCCCTGTTGTGCGCCGGTTTGACGGACCGCGCTGAACGTGCCCTGGATCGTTTCCCGGCCCGGCAGACCGCAGGTGGCTACTTTCATTCCCAGGAGGGTGAATGGGACGCCAACGGTCAGGCGTTATGGATCATGCAGCGTTTTTGTGCGTTGACGGACAGTACCCCCAAACGCGGCTGGCGGCAGGCGATCCTGCGCGGTGCCCGCTGGATCGGCAGAAAACGACAGAGCGGGGAAGCCGACTCGCCCTATGCCGGGTTATTGCCTGCCGGTTTCAGTGCCGAACACCTCGGACCCAACGACTACTACTACTGGGATGACTTCTGGGGTATTGCCGGTTTGCACGCCGCAGCGGATCTGGCCCGATCCATGGGCGACAAAACTGCCAGCCAGGAATTCCTCGACGAGGCCGAGGCGTTTCAGACCGATGTTGACCGGAGTCTGGCTTCTTGTGCGGAACGACTCGCGCGGCCCGCGATGCCGGCCGCGCCCGACCGGCGCCTGGATGCCGGCGCCATTGGCTCGTTGGCGGCAGGTTATCCGGTACAGCTTTGCCCGGCGGACGATCCACGCCTGCTCGATACAGCGGCGTTCCTGATTGACAAGTGCAGCGTCCACGGTGGCTTCTTCCAGGACATGATTCATGCAGGCATCAACCCCTACCTGACGCTGCATATTGCCCAGGTGCTGCTGCGCGCGGGCGACCCGCGCTACCTGGAATTACTGGATACCGTCGCGGCGCTGGCCAGTCCCACCGGGCAGTGGCCGGAGGCGATCCACCCGCGTACCGGTGGCGGTTGCATGGGCGATGGTCAGCACGTGTGGGCGGCAGCCGAATGGGTCATGATGGTGCGCCACTGTTTCGTGCGTGAAGAAGGCGACAGGCTGATCCTGTGCCAGGGGGTACCCGCGCGCTGGCTCAAGAGCGATGCAGTGACGGGTTTCGGTCCCGCGCCGACCGCCTTCGGCACGCTGACGATTGAAATCATTCCCGGTGACAAGCATATCAAGGTAGCCTGGGAGGCCGAGTGGCACGACGCTGCGCCACCCATTGAGGTGCGCCTGCCCGGCTTCCGGCTTGTGACTGTGCAGCCCGGCCAGACGTCCGTTGAACTGAACAGGGAAAAGTGATGAACATTGTCATGCTGACCAACACCTTCATCCCCCACGTGGGTGGAGTGGCGCGCTCGGTGTCGGCTTTCACCGCCGAGTACCGGCGCCGTGGCCACCGGGTGCTGGTGGTGGCGCCCGAGTTCGATAACCAGCCCGCCGACGAGACGGATGTGGTGCGCATTCCCGCCATCCAGCATTTCAATGGCAGCGACTTCTCTGCGGTGCTGCCGGTCTCCGGCCTGCTCACTGAAACCCTGGATGCCTTCCGGCCCGACATCGTGCATACCCATCACCCCTATCTGCTGGGCATGACGGCCCTGCGCATCGCACGCTACCGCAAGTTACCGCTGGTGTTTACCCACCACACCCTGTACGAGCAGTACACCCACTATGTGCCACTCGACTCCCCGGCCTTCAAACGCTTCGTGATCGAACTGGCCACCCGTTACGCCAACCTCTGTGACCAGGTCTTCGCTCCCAGCGAGAGCATTACAGCCCTGCTGCGTAAACGGGGTGTGGAGGCACCCATCGCGGTGGTACCCACCGGGGTGGATCTGGCGCGCTTTGCCCGGGGTGACGGTGCCGGCTTTCGTGCCGCGCAGGGTATTCCTGCCGGTGCTTTTGTGGTCGGCCATCTGGGACGGTTGGCGCCGGAGAAGAACCTGGAATTCCTGGCCAGGGCGGTGGCCCGTTTTCTCAAGTCCGCGCCCGATGCTCATTTTCTGCTGGTGGGCGAGGGACCGTCGGAACCGGCCATCCGGGCGGTGTTCAAGAGTGCGGGTCTGACTGACCGCCTGCATATCGCCGGGGTTCTCCAGTCGCCCGAACTGGTGGATGCCTATCACGCCATGGATGTGTTCGCTTTCGCCTCCAGGAGCGAAACCCAGGGTATGGTGCTGACCGAGGCCATGGCCTCGGGTGTACCGGTGGTGGGTCTGGATGCGCCCGGGGTACGGGAGGTGGTCAGGGACCAGCGTAACGGTCGGCTGTTACACGAGGAAAGCGTCGAGGCGTTTGCTACTGCCTTGCAATGGGTCGCGGCATTGCCGACAGCAGGGCGACAACAACTCAGGCAGGGCGCAAGGGAGACTGCCGAGGGGTTCTCCATGCCACGTTCAGCAGACAGGGCTCTTGGTTACTATGAGATGCTGAAGGGGAAAGGTTTTGCTACCCGAGCCGACGAGTATGAGCAGTGGGCGCGAGTAGTGGATCTCATCAAGGCCGAGTGGGACATCCTCACGGGTATGGCGGGGGCGGCCA
>CAZVBD010000091.1:0-9989 GCA_964625255.1 uncultured Thiohalobacter sp.
TTCCGCTCACGTGTCACCGGCGTGTACCTGTCCATCATCACCCAGGCCATGACCTACGCACTGATGCTGGCTTTCTTCCGAAATGAAATGGGCTTTGGCGGCAACAACGGGCTGACTGACTTCAAAGACCTACTGGGTTTTGACCTGCGTGCCGACAGCACCCGCATCGCCCTGTTCCTGGCATCGGCTGCGGCGTTGGCCATCGCCTACCTGGTCACCCGTTACATTGTCAGTTCACGCCTTGGACTGGCCAGCGTTGCCATTCGCGATGCGGAAAGCCGCACACGCTTCATTGGCTACCGGGTTGAAAATATCAAGCTCTGGGTGTTTGTATTTTCGGCCATGCTGGCGGGTATCGCCGGGGCGCTCTATGTGCCACAGGTCGGCATTATCAACCCTGGCGAGTTTTCACCGCTAAATTCCATTGAACTGGTTATCTGGGTCGCCATCGGCGGGCGCGGCACCCTGTACGGTGCCATCATCGGTGCGTTGCTGGTTAACTACGCCAAAACCTATTTCACCGCTGCGCTGCCGGAAATCTGGCTGTATGCACTGGGCGGTTTGTTCATATTCGTTACGCTGTACTTACCGAAAGGTATTGTCGGGCTACGCAGGATGCGGGAGGCACGCACATGAAACCGGTACAGACCCTGCGCGAAATCACCCGCCGCGACCGGGTGTTTGAATTCCTGGTCAAACCTCAGCCACCTGAACTGGATGTCAGTCATAATATCATCCTGTACCTGGAAGACCTGAATAAGAGTTTCGACGGTTTCAAGGCCATCAATAATCTGAACCTGTATATCGAGACCGGCGAACTGCGCTGTATCATCGGTCCCAACGGCGCCGGCAAGTCCACCATGATGGATATCATCACCGGCAAGACGCGCCCGGACACAGGGCAGGCCTGGTTCGGCCAGCGCCTCGACCTGCTGAGTATGGACGAACCGGAAATTGCCGAGGCCGGTATCGGGCGCAAGTTCCAGAAACCTACCGTGTTCGAGAACCTGAGCGTGTTCCAGAACCTTGAACTGGCCATGTCCCAGGACAAGCGGGTGTGGCCGTTGCTGGTGACGCGCCTGTCCGGTGAACAGCGCGACCTGATCGATGAAGTCACGAACATCATCGGCTTGCAGGAACTGGCGACTGATCCGGCCGGGAAGCTCTCCCATGGTCAGAAACAGTGGCTGGAAATCGGTATGTTGCTGATGCAGAAACCGGCGTTGTTGCTGGTCGATGAGCCGGTCGCCGGCATGACACACCAGGAAATGGAACGTACCGCTGAATTACTGACCTCACTGGCTGGCAAGCATTCGGTCGTCGTGGTGGAACATGACATGGATTTTGTCCGCTCTATCGCCCGCAAGGTGACGGTATTGCACCAGGGTAGCGTACTGGCTGAAGGCAGCATGGCCGAGGTACAGAATGACCCACGCGTTGTCGAAGTGTACCTGGGAGAATAACATGCTGACCATCCATGGACTTAACCAGTTTTACGGACAGAGCCACACGCTCTGGGATATCGAACTGGATGTACCAACGGGCCAGTGCACCTGCCTGATGGGGCGTAATGGCGTGGGCAAGACGACATTACTCAACTGCATTATGGGCAGCCTGCCGATCACATCGGGTGAGATTACTTACCGTGATGTGGCGCTGCACAACTTGCCGATGGAACAGCGCGCCAAACACGGTATCGGTTATGTCCCGCAGGGCCGGCAGATATTTTCCATGCTGACTGTCGAAGAAAATCTGCACATCGGTCTGCCCGCCCGTCCGGACCGGGCCAGGACGATACCGGGGTTTATCTATGAGCTGTTTCCGGTACTGAAAGAAATGCGCCACCGTCGTGGCGGTGATCTGTCGGGTGGACAGCAACAACAGCTGGCGATTGGCCGCGCGCTGGTCATCGATCCGAAACTGTTGATACTGGATGAACCGACAGAAGGTATACAGCCCAATATTGTGACTGAAATCGGTGACATCATTGGTAAACTCAACCGCGAGATGGGCATGACGGTGTTGCTGGTGGAACAGAAACTTCCTTTTGTGAAAAAAGTCGCGGATCGTTTTTGCATCCTGGATCGCGGTCGACCGGTCGCCAAAGGTTCCGTCGATGAACTCTCCGAGACGCTGATCAGGGAATATCTCACCGTATGATTCCAGCACTCCTTCCCCGGCAGGCTGAAACGACTGACGACGGCGGCTGGCAAGCGCGCCTGGCGCTGGTCTTTGCACAACACGGCTCGGACACGGTACTCGAACATAGCCGGCATTACGGCCCGTTACGTATACAGCGCCCCTTCTACCCGGAAGGTAACCTTGCCCATGTCTACATCCTCCACCCGCCCGGCGGGGTGGTTGGCGGAGACAAATTGACGATCTCACTGGATGTTACCGATGAAGCACAGGTCCTGATCACTACACCTGGCTCCGGAAAATTCTATTCAAGCGCGGGCAAGCCGGCACAACTTGAGCAACACCTGCATGTCTGCGCAGGTTCCAGCCTGGAATGGTTGCCACAGGAAAACATTCTGTTTGCCGGTGCCCGGTTACAGGTTGATACCCGGATCGACCTGGAAGATGATGCAATCTTTATTGGCTGGGATATGACCTGTCTGGGTCGTCCGGCCAGTCACGAACGCTTTGAGCGCGGCACACTGATGTCACGACTGACGCTCTGCCATAACCATGAATTACAACTGGTGGAAAATCAGCGTGTATTCAATAAACAGGCACTGAATGCTGCCGCTGGCCTGCGTGGTGAACCGGTGCAGGGAATCCTTCTGGCCTTCCCCTGCGATCCGTCTCACCTTCAATGTGTGAGAGACTCACTGGCAGAACAGGCACCTTCGGCACTGACCGGGGCCACGCTCATCGACCGTCTGCTGGTCGTCCGCACACTGGGCGGGGATAGCGAAACACTCAAACAAAACATGACGACACTCTGGCAGAAACTGCGACCACAACTGCTCAAACGACCGGCAGTACTACCACGCATCTGGGCAACCTGAGCCATACATCGAACACAGGCCAAAGGGGATCTTTAATGGAACTGACACCACGCGAAAAAGACAAGTTATTGCTGTTTACAGCAGCATTGCTGGCAGAACGCCGCCTGGCACGCGGCGTCAAACTTAATCACCCGGAAGCCATCGCCTATATCAGTGCCGCCATTCTCGAAGGTGCCCGTGATGGAAGAACCGTCGCCGAACTGATGCACGACAGCCGCGACCTGCTGACTGCCGACCAGGTCATGGACGGTGTTGCCGACATGATTCACGATGTCCAGGTTGAAGCGACCTTCCCCGATGGCACCAAGCTGGTCACGGTACACCAGCCCATTGCACAGGCAAACCCTTTCAGGGCGGGAGAGATCCGGGTTGGTGAAGGTGATATAGAAATCAATGCCGGACTTCCGACACAGGTCATCGACGTGTCCAATACCGGCGACCGGCCTGTCCAGATCGGTTCCCACTACCACTTTTACGAAACCAACAACGCGCTGGAATTCGAGCGGGAAAAAACCCGTGGCTACCGACTCAACATCCCGGCGGGTACCGCGGTGCGCTTTGAACCGGGCCAGCGCCGCACGGTTGAACTGGTTGCCTACGCCGGGAAACGCAGCGTGTACGGCTTTCAGGGCCGGATCATGGGCAAGCTGGAGGACGCATAATGGCAACGATGAACCGGCAGGCCTATGCCGAAATGTTTGGCCCGACCACGGGCGACAAGGTACGACTGGCCGATACGGAATTATGGATCGAAGTGGAAAAGGATTTCACCCGCTACGGTGATGAGGTCAAGTTTGGCGGTGGCAAGGTCATTCGCGACGGGATGGGGCAATCCCAGGCCGTATCGGCCGAGGTCGCAGATCTGGTGATTACCAATGCCCTGATCATCGACCACTGGGGCATAGTTAAAGCCGATATTGGCATTAAAAACGGCCGCATCACCGCTATCGGCAAGGCCGGTAACCCGGATGTGCAACGTGGTGTTGATATCACCATTGGTCCCGGCACCGATATTATCGGCGCCGAAGGTAAAATCGTCACGGCAGGCGGTATTGATGCACACATTCACTTTATCTGCCCGCAACAGATCGAGGAAGCCCTGTCATCAGGCATCACCACCATGCTTGGTGGCGGCACCGGTCCCTCAACCGGCACCAACGCCACCACCTGTACACCCGGGCCGTGGAACATCCATCGCATGCTGGAAGCTGCCGATGCTTTTCCCATGAACCTCGGCTTTATGGGAAAAGGCAATGCCAGCCTCCCCGAAGCCCTGCGCGAACAGGTTGAAGCCGGTGCTATGGGCCTCAAACTGCATGAAGACTGGGGAACGACACCCGCTGCCATTCGCAATTGTCTGAATGTGGCCGAGGCCTATGATGTGCAAGTGGCGATTCATACCGACACATTAAACGAGTCGGGCTTTGTCGAGGACACTATCGCGGCATTTGAAGGTCGCACCATCCACACCTATCACACCGAAGGCGCCGGTGGCGGGCATGCACCGGATATCATCCGTGCCTGCGGTCTCGACAACGTTTTACCCTCGTCGACCAACCCGACCCGACCCTATACTGTCAACACCATCGATGAACACCTGGACATGCTGATGGTGTGTCATCATCTCGATGCCGGCATTGCCGAGGATGTCGCATTTGCCGAATCACGCATTCGCCGCGAAACCATCGCCGCCGAAGATATCCTGCATGACCTGGGCGCATTTTCAATGATCTCCTCCGACTCACAGGCGATGGGCCGGGTCGGTGAAGTGATTATCCGCACCTGGCAGACCGCACACAAAATGAAAGTCCAGCGCGGCGCACTGGTCGGCGACAGTGCAGATAATGACAATAACCGGGTTAAACGCTATATCGCCAAATACACGATCAACCCGGCGATATCCCATGGCATTGCACACGAAGTCGGTTCTGTCGAGGCGGGCAAACTGGCAGACCTGGTGCTCTGGTCACCGGCGTCCTTTGGCATCAAGCCGGCCATGATCATCAAGGGCGGCATGATCGCCCACGCACCGATGGGCGACCCCAATGCCTCGATCCCGACACCGCAACCGGTACACTACCGGCCCATGTTCGGCAGTTTTGGCAAGGCCCTGGCAACGACCAGCCTGACATTTGTATCAGCGGCTGCACTGGCAGGCGGACGGCTCGAAGCGTTGGGGTTACAGAAACAACTCTGTGCTGTAAAACACTGCCGCACTGTGAAAAAACAGGATCTGATCCACAACGATTACACACCCCGTATCGAAGTCAACGCACAGACGTATGAAGTGCGTGCAGATGGTGAATTGCTCACCTGTGAACCGGCCGACGTTTTACCCATGGCCCAACGTTATTTCCTGTTTTGAACCAGATGATGATTGATAATGATTGAACTCACCTGCCTCATTGTTAACGGTGCCACACCCGATGGTTCCCTGACCCTGCCCATTGAACAACGCGTTCGCAGCCGTCTGCGTGTAACGCTGGACGATGGTCGGGCAGCCGGCCTGTTCCTGCCACGTGGCACCCTGCTGCGCGGTGGTGACCGGCTGGGTAGTGGAAATGGCCTGGTTATTGAAATCATCGCTGCCGAGGAATCGGTATCAACCATACATTGTGACAACCTCGCCCGCCTTGCGCGTGCGGCTTACCACCTGGGTAACCGTCATATCCCGTTACAGGTTGAACACGGCTGGCTACGCTACCAGCACGACCATGTCCTTGACGACATGCTACGACAAATGGGACTGGAACCCGTCACTGAACAGGCGCCCTTCGAACCGGAAGCAGGTGCCTATCAACAGGACGCCCATGGGCATCATCATGCCCATACTCATTCGCATGAACACAGACCGCAATAAGGAGTGACCGTGAAATACACCCAACCTCTAATCATCGCACTTGGCGCAAGCCTGATGTCGCCGCTGGCGCAAGCGCATACCGGTCACCTGACGACGGGTCTGCTTGCCGGTCTTGAACATCCCTTGACGGGACTCGACCACCTCACCGCCCTGGTGCTATCCGGCTTGTTGATCGGACGTCTTGTGAATGGCAAGCGCCTGGCGCTGTCCGGCCTTGTTTGTGCACTGGCACTTGGTGCGGCAGGTGGAATGTTGCTGGGTGCCCGGACGGGCGTTGAAGGCCTTATCCTGCTTTCACTGCCGGTACTGTTCATCTTCCAGTGGGCCCATCAACCAGGCCGACTGAAAATGGCCGTTACCGTTGCGGGGCTTTTCATGATCGCTCACGGCTGGGCGCATGGCGTGGAAATACAGGGGGCTGCGCAGGGATTTATGGCGGGTTTCCTGCTGACTTCGGTAATGGTCGCAGGGGTGTCAACCTGGCTTGGTACAAAGGTGTGTACAGGCATACGTCGCGCTGCTGAAACTGCGCATCCTGTATCACAGGGCAGCTTGTCGAAAACGGTGCAGTCACCCCTTGCCTGACGCCGGCTTGCCAGGGCTGCGCCTGCTGCAACTCATCAGCCCGACCCTGCCTACCGGAGCCTTTACCTATTCGCAGGGGCTGGAATGGGCGGTTGAGTGCGGGTGGGTGCGTGACAAACAGGATACCCGGCAGTGGCTGCAATCGGTATTGCATGACAGCCTGCAATACCTCGAATTACCTGTACTGGTTCGCCTGTTCGAAGCCGTTAACAGGAAAGATGCCACGCAATTCAGCGACTGGTGCCATTGGCTGTACGCCAGCCGTGAAACCGCCGAACTGCGCGACGAGGAAAAACAACGTGCACGTGCCCTGCTCACCCTGCTCGGAAATCTGCCCGACAGTGAACATTGGCCTGAACTGGAAAACTGGCGGCAGGATGCACTGACCTGCCAGCTTGCAGGCTATGCGCTGGCCGCCAGCCGCTGGCAGATCACCCTGACCGATTTACTGCAGGGCTACGCCTGGAGCTGGCTGGAAAACGCCATGGCCGCCGCTGTCAAACTGGTGCCACTGGGACAAACCGAAGGCCAGTGTCTGCTCTATGAGCTGAGCAGGGAGATTGGTGGAATGATTGAACATGCTGCCACACTGGATGACAACATGATTGGCGCCAGCACGCCTGCACTGGCCATTGCCAGCAGCCTGCACGAAACCCAGTACTGCCGTTTATACAGATCGTAACCCAGGAGAAAACATGACCCGTTCAACCCCTCTACGCGTTGGTGTCGGCGGCCCGGTCGGCTCCGGCAAAACCGCGCTGCTGGAACAACTGTGCAAAGCCATGCGCGATGACTACAACATCGCTGTCGTCACCAACGACATCTATACCCGTGAGGATCAGCGCATTCTCACCGAGGCGCAAGCGCTGGATGCTGATCGTATCGTTGGTGTGGAAACCGGCGGCTGCCCTCACACCGCTATTCGAGAGGATGCTTCCATGAACCTGGCGGCTGTTGAGGACCTCTCACGCAAGTTCACCGACCTGGATATTATTTTTATTGAAAGCGGCGGCGACAACCTCAGTGCCACCTTCAGTCCGGAACTGGCGGATCTGACTCTTTATGTTATCGATGTCGCTTCGGGCGAGAAAATCCCGCGCAAGGGAGGCCCCGGCATTACAAAATCCGACATGCTAATTATCAACAAAATTGATCTTGCCGACATGGTTGGTGCATCACTGGAAGTAATGGAAACCGATAGTCAGCGCATGCGCGGTGACAGGCCTTTTGTTTTTACGCAGTTAAAAACCGCTGAAGGACTGGATGTTGTCATGGATTTCCTGGTACATGAGGGAATGCTGTCGAGTCCTCACAAAGCCTGATACTCATAAATAAACCGGATAGATCCTGATCATGATACTTCAGGGCCAAACCTGATTTTTTCAGAGAAATTTTCTTATTTTGCGTTTTATTATTCCAAGTATTTCCTTGACGGAATGCTTGCCGTGAACCGAATGCTTCTTGAGGATATCAAAAGGCAGAGCTCCATCGACCAGAAAACTCAATTCACCCTCACGCTTGACCGGCAGCATCATGGCAACAGCAAGCCCGCAGGTCATTTTACGGTAACTTTTTTCCCCAGGCTCTGAGTTAAACCTGCCGGGAATAAAGTCTATCTCAACAAAATGTACATAGGGACTGGATGCCCAGTCCGCCTGCATCATACCTTGACGGCACTCGGGCATGAAGCTGTCGTGAAGAACAATGTAGAAAGGTTTTTGTGGAACATATTTAATCAGGTTTTCTATATCCTGCTTTACACCGGCTGCGGTATGCGAAGCGTCAATCAAGGCAAACTCAACAGGTGTTCCTTCTTTCTGCAGCTTTTCCAGCAAAGGTGGTAAAGTATCACTTGAAAAACCGGTAACAAATTCTACATTCTGGAATGCATTTGCCAACTCTTCCTTGCTATCGTGATTACAATCGAGGGTATATACTTTTTTCGAATACTTCGCGATTGCAGACAAGCTTCCACCATGTAATGTTCCGATTTCGATTGCACACTCCGGTCTGACTCTCTCAAGCAGACTGATGACTGCCATACGCTCCTGCTGGGTCATCAACCAGTCTTCGATATATTCCCCAAAAAGAAGGTTATTCAGACAATTCGGTAAACGCGTGTACATTGAACGGCTAACATCACGTTCCGACTGATATTTTGTATTATTTTCTGAGGGCATAAAATCATACTCCCCTTTCGTTCCCTGACTGATTATTGCTGGACAGAGTGCTTCAAAGCAATATATTTATTCAACAGTTTCCTCAACGGAGAATCCATTCGCAACTGTATGAGGCCAGAGGCACGTCAGCCTGACGAAGAGTGTAATATTTTGAAAGCAGGAAATACACCTTGTGTAAGACTGGAGACATGCACCACAGATCGTGATTTACTGAAACAAAAGCGCAGGAGAAAAGCCCCGATGAATAATTACGTCAGGAAGCCGCTTGCACAAAATGTCATCGGCATTATTCCCATGGCGGGTACCGCATCACGCCTGCAGCACGCCAATGTTGCCCTGGGCTTTCCAGATATGGTATTCGCTCCGGGCAACCTTTTCGGGCAACTCCTGGCAAAACAAAAAACCACCGATGCCGATGTAGTACTGGGCCTGTTTCCTGCAAACCGGCCGGACAAGGTCGATATGGTGGAGACGGACGATAAAGGGAAAGTTAAACGGATCTTTGTAAAGCCTGCCCGGACCGATCTCCTGCTCACATGGGGCGTAGCTGTCTGGTCACCAGCCTTCAGCCATTTCATGCACGAATTTCTTGTATCGCACCGAACAACCGCCGCAGAGTCACCGGATGCACATTCATGCGGTGCAGGTTTCCAGACATCCTTATCTCGATATCGGGACTTCGAAAGATGATTTACACAGAATCACCTGCCCTCAAAACAGCAACTGATGCTTTTTCAATGTGACAAGATTTCCTTCTCCCATTTACTACTACCGGAGTTTTCTTGCCTTGAAATAACGCCCTTTGATCTTTCCTGCCAGGAGATGTTGCAACGCCTTGTCTGCTACCGTGCGTTCCACCGCCACGTAAGCCCGGCGATCAAAAATATCAATCTTGCCAACCTGGTCACCACTGATCCCTGATGCATTGGTCAATGCACCCAGTATATCGCCGGGGCGTACTTTGCTTTTACGCCCGCCGTCAATACACAGTGTCACCATCGCTGGCCTGCGATCCTGTTTGAGATGACTGGTCAGGCTGTCGAGATCGGAAAAGTTGAGCGGGCTTTTCTGGTAATCCTCAATGGCATTCACCCGGTGTGATTCTGATGACGTGTACAGGCTCAGGGCCAGTCCTGATTTTCCAGCCCGACCGGTGCGGCCGATACGATGAATGTGTACTTCCGGGTCCTGACTCAGTTCAAAATTAATCACAACTTCCAGGTCTTTGATATCCAGGCCACGCGCAGCAACATCTGTGGCAACCAGGATGGCACAGCTCCTGTTGGAAAACTGTACCAGCACCTGGTCCCGCTCACGTTGTTCCAGATCGCCGTGCAGGGCAAGTGCATT
>CAZVBD010000092.1:0-9950 GCA_964625255.1 uncultured Thiohalobacter sp.
CGGCTGGTGGTTAACAAGGCGTCCATGAAGCGCAAGCACGCGCGGGTGCAGGCCTTCATCGACCGGCTTGCTGAAGCGGTAGAACGGCAGCAGGCGGCCTGAATATGGTAGACATCAAACGACTCGACAGCAGTGAGGACGGTTTTTACGCCGCTCTGGACAAGGTGCTGGCCTGGGACGCCTCTGCCGATGAAGCGGTCGAAGATACGGTTCGTGGAATCATTAAGGCCATCCGCGAACGCGGTGATGCGGCGCTACTTGAATACACCGAGAAATTTGATCGATTGAAGGTTGCCGACGTAACGGAGCTGGAAATTCCCCGGGCGCACCTGCAACAGGCACTGGGCCGTATTCCAGCTGATCAGCGTGAGGCGCTGGAACGTGCTGCTGCACGCGTACGCGCTTATGCAGAGCACCAGAAAATGGAATCCTGGTCCTATGTCGAAGATGACGGCACGGTGCTTGGCCAGCAGGTTACGCCGCTGGAACGTGTTGGTCTTTATGTGCCGGGCGGCAAGGCCGCGTATCCGTCATCGGTACTGATGAATGCCGTCCCGGCGAAAGTGGCCGGTGTGGACGAACTGATTATGGTGGCGCCAACACCGGATGGCGTTGTTAACGAACTGGTACTGGCGGCAGCGGCTGTGGCCGGTGTTGACCGGGTGTTTTCGGTCGGCGGCGCACAGGCTGTCGCGGCACTGGCATACGGCACGGAAACCGTACCGCGTGTCGACAAGATTGTCGGCCCGGGTAATATTTATGTTGCAACGGCCAAGGGCATGGTATTTGGCCAGGTCGGTATCGACATGATCGCGGGTCCTTCGGAAATCCTGGTGGTGTGTGATGGCAACACCCATCCGGACTGGATCGCCATGGACCTGTTCTCGCAGGCCGAACACGACGAAGACGCGCAGGCCATCCTGGTCAGTCCTGATGCTGACTTTCTTGACCGGGTTGCCGCCAGTATCGAAAAGCTGCTACCGGACATGCAGCGGGAACCGATAATCCGCCAGTCCCTGCAGGGACGCGGTGCATTGGTTAAAGTTAAAGATCTGGATGAGGCCGTCGAGGTTGCCAATTACATCGCGCCCGAGCACCTGGAATTGTCTATTGAAGATCCGCAGGCCATGGCTGCACGTATTCGCCACGCCGGTGCCATTTTCATGGGGCGCTACACGGCCGAAGCGCTGGGCGATTACTGTGCCGGCCCCAACCATGTGTTACCGACGTCACGCACGGCGCGTTTCTCTTCGCCGCTGGGTGTGTATGACTTTCAGAAACGCTCCAGTATGATCAATTGCTCCGCACAGGGTGCCAATGATCTTGGACGCACGGCTTCTACACTGGCGCGCGGTGAAGGACTGGAAGCGCATGCCCGCTCGGCGGAATACCGGGTGGTGGATGACGCATGAGTGCAGAACCCAAGTCGCCACAGTTCTGGATACGACCGGAAATTCAGGCACTGAGTGCCTACCATGTGCCGGATCCCGGCAGCAGCATCAAGCTGGACGCCATGGAGAACCCCTACCCCTGGCCAGCGCCATTGGTCGACGCATGGCTGGAGGTGTTGCGCGATGTTGAACTGAACCGTTATCCGGATCCCGGTGCGCGTGCACTGAGCAAGCGCTTGCGCGAAGCCATGCAGGTACCGGACAGCGCACAGATTGTGCTGGGTAACGGTTCCGACGAGCTTATCCAGATGCTGGCACTGGCGGTGGCACAACCGGGGCGGGTGCTTTTGTCGCCCGATCCGACCTTCGTGATGTACCGGGTGATTGCCGATGTGACCGGCCTGGGTTATCAGGGTGTACCGCTGACTGATGACTTCTTGCTGGATCTTGATGCCATGCTGCAGGCTATCGACCAGCACCAACCGGCTATCGTGTTTCTGGCCTGTCCCAATAACCCGACCGGTACGCTGTTCAACAGTGCTGATATCGAGGCGGTCATTAAACATTCGCCGGGCCTGGTGGTCGTCGATGAGGCCTATGCCCCCTTTACCGATGCCAGTTTCATGTCACGGCTTGATGAATTCCCCAATCTGCTGGTGTTGCGTACGGTATCCAAAATGGGGTTGGCCGGTTTGCGTCTTGGTTTGCTGGCCGGTTCGCCCGACTGGTTGGGCGAAATCGACAAGACACGGCTGCCCTACAATATCAATGTACTGACCCAGGCCAGCGCCGTATTTGCGCTGGAACACAAAGCCATGCTGGATGAGCAGGCCGGTCTTATCCGTGCTGAACGCAGCCGGCTGCTGGACGCCCTGTCCGGATTTGACGATGTGACAGCCTATCCCAGCGAGGCCAATTTTGTGTTGTTTCGCGTGGCGGAAGGAACCGCTGATGCTGTGTTCACGGCGTTATGCGAGCAGGGTGTGCTGATCAAGAACCTTAACCCGGCCGCTGGCAGATTACAGGACTGTCTGCGGGTGACGGTCGGTACCCCGGATGAAAATACGCAGTTCCTCACCGCGCTGGGAAAAGCGTTGAGATCAAAATAACACGGGCCTGAGCCCACCCCCGCCGTCATTGAATCGTCATCGCCCGGTCACGGGCTGTTCACCCGTCTGCGGCATATTTGCCGCGACAGTGCAGCCAATGTCCGGTATCCCATGGATCAATCGCTTTCCATAACACTGGTAACTGAAACCTACCCGCCCGAGATCAATGGTGTCGCCATGACCTTGCAACGCCTGGCAGAAGGATTGTGCGTGCGTGGGCACCGGGTACAGCTGGTACGTCCTCGTCGGGCGGGTGAGTCTTCGACGGTCAGCGAACAGGGCTGCCCGACGGTCGTGCAGCAACGCGGCATGCGTATTCCCATGTACCCCGATCTCCGGCTGGGTTTTCCCGCCCGACGCCGTCTGTTGAAGTTGTGGCGCCAGCAGCGGCCCGACGTACTTTATATTGCAACCGAGGGTCCGTTGGGCTGGTCAGCCCTGCGTGCGGCAGAAGTGCTGGATATCCCGGTGATCAGCGGTTTTCACACACGTTTCGATCAATACGCCGGACAATACGGCCTGGGTCTGCTGACCTCTGTGGTCGAACGTTACCTGAGAAATTTTCACCGTCGCAGTCGTTGCACCCTGGCGCCAACAGAAGCCTTGTGTCATGACCTGTCCACACGGGGTTACGGCCCCACCGCCGTGTTGCCGCGCGGGGTTGATACGCAGCGCTTTTCACCGCAACGGCGCAGCCCCGGTTTGCGTCAGCATTGGGGTGTATCAGAGCGCGACCTGGCTTTGATCTGTGTCGGTCGTGTAGCGCCGGAAAAAGGTATCAACCAGGTTCTGGAAGCCTGGCGTGCCATTGCTGCCGACCGTCCCGGTACACGGCTGATTCTGGTGGGTGACGGTCCTCTGGCCCGTGGTCTGGAAAATGCCGAACCCCGCCCGTTGCTGGCCGGTTCCCGCACCGGTGTCGATCTGGCGGAACACTATGCCTCTGCCGATCTGTTTTTGTTCCCCAGCCGCAGTGAGACATTCGGAAACGTGACACTGGAAGCCATGGCCAGCAGCCTGCCGGTGGTCGCCTACGATTACGCGGCCGCGAAGCTGCATATCGACCATGGTACCAGCGGCATCCTGGTGCCTTTCGATGCACCCGGAGATTTTGTAACGGCAGCCCGCCGGGCGGCAGGTGACCTGCTGCGCCTGGGTAGCATGGGGCGTCAGGCGCGTCGGCACGTAGAAACGCTGGACTGGTCGGGTGTCCTGAATCGGTTTGAAACACTGTTGCGACGGCATGTTGTCGTTGCGGAGGGCTGCTGATATGGCACTGAATCATATTGATGCACTACAGACCCTGATGGACTGGGATGTCAGTCTGTGCCAGCGAATCAGCGGTTTTCTGCAGCGTTACCGTTTACTGATCCGCCTGTTCCAGGTGGCGAGCCGGCTGGGCGACGGTGTGTTCTGGTACCTGTTGATACTGGCACTGCCGTTGTGGGATCCGGATCAGGGCCTTAAGGCCAGTGGTCACATGCTGGCGGTGAGTCTGGTCTGCCTGTTTGCTTACCGCTGGCTGAAACGCAAAACCCGGCGTCCCCGCCCGTTTCAGCGCCATCCCGGTGTACACCTGGCCGCCATGCCGCTTGATGCCTACAGTTTCCCTTCCGGGCACACCCTGCATGCCGTGGCTTTTACCACCGTAGCCCTGAGTTATTACGGCGAGTTGGCCATTCTGTTATTGCCCTTCACCCTCCTGGTTGCCCTGTCGCGCCCCGCCCTGGGGCTGCACTATCCCAGCGATGTGCTGGCCGGTGCTACGCTCGGCGGTAGTGTGGCAGGTCTGTCGCTACCGCTGGTTGGGGCTATGTAGCGGGTGTACGGCAAACGTTTCGGGTTGCCGGGACGCAATACCAGGAATCAATGTAAATTCTGCGGTGGGGCGGGTACAATGCCAGCTCGCTTCAGCTGATTGCTGTTTAATCCGGTATAAGTCAGGCAAACGGACTCCTCGTGGATATCAAGCTCTTTGTCGTGCCCTGCGCCGTGATTTGCTTACGGTTGTCATACTATTGAAACAGTCGCACCACAAAATGCCGGGTATGACAACAGAATCAAAGAACTCAGCCGTAGAAGCACCTGACCTGAAACATCCCGATCTGTTCATTAACCGTGAACTGTCCTTACTGGAATTTAACCGTCGGGTACTGGCGCAGGCCAGATCACCGAATGTGCCGCTGCTGGAACGCCTGCGTTACCTGTGTATCTCCAGTACCAATCTGGATGAGTTCTTCGAGATCCGGGCTGCGGGACTCAAACACAAGGCTGAACTGGGCGCACTCCCGGGCGGGCCGGATAATATTTCGCCAAACGAAGTGCTCAAGGCTATTCACCGCGTAGCCAAGCCCCTGGTCGCCGATCAGTACCAGCTACTCAACGAGGAGCTGATCCCCAGTCTGGAAGAAGCCAATATTCGCTTTATCCGCCGCCTTGACTGGAGCAAGCAACAGGATGCCTGGCTGCGTAACTACTTCGAGGAATCGTTGTGGCCGGTTCTCAGCCCACTTGGCCTGGATCCGGCGCACCCTTTTCCGCACATCCTTAACAAGAGTCTTAATTTCATTGTTTCGCTGGAGGGTAAGGATGCCTTCGGTCGCCGCGGCGGCTTCGCCGTGGTGCAGGCACCACGCGCGCTGCCGCGCCTGATTCAGCTGCCCCCCGAAGAAGCGGGCAATGGCCCACATGACTACGTGTTCCTGTCATCGGTTATTCATGCCTATGTGGATGATCTGTTTCCGGGCATGAAAGTGACCGGTTGTTACCAGTTCCGTATCACCCGTAACAGTGATCTGTTTGTGGATGAGGAAGAGATCGATGACCTGCTGCGCGCTGTCGAAGGCGAGTTGGCCTCGCGTCGTACCGGTGCCGTGGTTCGTCTGGAAGTGGCTCACGATTGTCCCGAGGTGATGCTGCAATTCCTGCTTAAAACCTTCCAGCTCAGCGAAGATGATATGTACCAGGTTAACGGGCCGGTCAACCTGAATCGCCTGCTGGCGGTCTGTGATCTGGCCGATCAACCGGAACTGACTTTTCCCCCGTTCACGCCGGGGCTACCGGCAAAACTGGCGGCTGGTGCCAATATCTTTGACCTGCTGTCCAAGCAGGATTTGCTGCTGCATCATCCCTTCCAGTCCTTTCTACCGGTTATCGATTTTCTCAATCAGGCTGCCAGAGATCCACAGGTCGTGGCGATCAAGCAAACCCTGTACCGTACCGGTCCCAACTCGGCGGTGGTTAATGCGCTGGTGCAGGCCGCCCAGGCCGGCAAGGAAGTCACCGTGGTGATTGAATTGCGTGCCCGCTTCGATGAAGCCGAGAACATTACGCTCGCCAACCGCCTGCAATCGGTTGGTGCACATGTGGTTTACGGTGTGGTTGGTTTTAAAACACACGCCAAGATGATCCTGGTCGTGCGTCGTAACGGCCGCGGGTTGCGCAGCTTTGTGCATATCGGCACCGGGAACTACCATCCTCGAACGGCACGGTTGTATACCGATTACGGTCTTTTTTCCGGTAATCGTGAACTTGGTGAAGATGTACAGCAGGTGTTCGGTCAGCTCACCAGCCTGGGCAAGGTGTCCAAGTTGCACAAACTGCTGCAATCACCGTTTACTCTGCACGATTCAATCATCAAGAAGATAAAGCGTGAAGAAGATAATGCCCGCCATGGTTTGCCTGCCCGTATTATCGTCAAGGTCAATTCCCTGACTGAGCTGCAGGTCATTCAGGCGCTCTACCGGGCTTCGATAGCCGGTGTCGAAATCGATCTGATTGTACGAGGCGCTTGCTGCCTGCGGCCCGGCATCCCCGGGGTTTCAGAAAATATCCGGTTGCGCTCGGTCATTGGCCGATTCCTGGAACACACCCGGGTGTTCTATTTTCATAATAATAAAAGCCCCGAGGTCTACTGTGCCAGTGCCGACTGGATGGATCGTAATTTCTTCCGCCGGGTGGAAACCGCCTTTCCCGTCAGTGGCAAGAATCTACGTGACCGCATGATCCGTGAACTCGAATACTATCTGCGGGACAATACCCAGGCCTGGTTGTTACAAAGTGATGGCCAGTACATACAGGCCATGCCCGCTCCCGGGGAAGAACCTTTCTCGGCTCAGCAGGCCTTGCTGGAAAAACTGGCCGAGGCCTGAAGGCGCGGGGCGCTTTACTCGAACGACAGATCGAATCCGGCTGCTTTCAGGTAACTGCATTCCTGGACCAGATCGGCCTCAGTGAGGGGGTGTTCCTGCAACCAGCCAGAGGGAAAGCTCAACTTCAGGCTGAGATCCCTGGCCACCAGGCTGAACTCCGGCAGTGGGCGTGGACTACGGCTGCGGTGCAGCACCACAGCAAGACGCAGCAACACAGCCAAAGTGCGGCCTCGCTTTTCCCAGCCATGCGACAGTTCTGCGAACAGCGTATTTGGAAACTTGCGTCGATGGGCGCGGACCAGTACAGACAGCAGTTGTTGTTCTTGCTGACCAAAGCCCAGCAGGTCAGCGTGCTGGATGATATAAGCGCCGTGTTTGTGGTAATGGTTTCGGGCGATGTCCTGGCCTATTTCAACCAGGTGTGCAGCCCAACCCAGCAGACGGCTGTAGTTTTTGCTCTTGAGTCCCCACTCGCCAGCAACCTGTTTCAGCGCATATCCAGTTGTTACGGTGACACGTTCAGCCTGTGCCTCATCGGTACCAAAACGTTTCGCCAATGCGGCGACCGAACGATCACGCACGTCTTCATGGCGGATACGGCCCAACATGTCATACAGCAGACCTTCGCGCAGGGCGCCATCCGAGACCTGCATATGCTTGATGCCCAGCGCTTCGAAAGTGGCGTGCAGCACGACCACCCCCCCTGCGAATACCGGGGTACGTTCAGGCCCCAGTCCGTCAAGCCTGAGCTGTTCGACATGACCGGCCTTGACTAAAGCATCCAGCAGCTTCTCCAGCGCTGCCAGCGTAATGCCGTTTTCATTCCAGCCAGCAGCCTGCACCACACGATTAACAGCACGAATGGTACCGGAAGCACCGATGGCCTGGTTCCAGCCGCGCGCCTTGAGTCTTGCAACGTGCGGCTCCAGTTCCATCTGTGCTGCCAGGTTGGCTTTGTGCAGACGCTTGCGGGTAATGGTGCCGTCTGAGAAGTGCTGGCGGCTCATGCTGACACAGCCCATGTACAGGCTTTCCATATCCTGTGGTTTAAAGCCTTCACCAATAATCAGTTCAGTGCTGCCACCACCAATATCCATCACCAGGCGGCGACCGTCCCCGGACACGCTGTGGGCAACGCCAAGATAGATCAGGCGCGCTTCTTCCAGACCGGAGATGATCTCGATGGTCGCACCCAGCGCCTGCTCGGCGGCATCGAGAAAATCAGCAGCTTTGTGGGCACTGCGTAGCGTATTGGTCCCTACTACCCGGATATTTTCTGCCGGCAGGTGCTTCACTCGTTGGCCGAAACGCGCGAGACATTCCAGGGCTCGCTGTTTGGCTGCATCACCCAGCCGGCATTTTGCATCCAGACCATCGGCCAGGCGTACCATTTCACGGATACGATCAACCACGACAAACTCACCATTGCGCGGACTGGCAACGATCATGTGGAAACTGTTGGAGCCGAGATCTACGGCAGCGAGGTTTTCGTCAGGTGATGCTGGAGCATCGGAAGACATAGTGTTTTCTTATCCTTCCGGGTAGTTGACGTATATACAAATATCGTCGGTGTGATGGTCGATGCACCCCAGCGTAGACGAGTGACATCATATCAAGCATGGTCTTTGCATTGTAGCTTTTTATTTTCACGCGCTCGTCATCATGTCGACACGTGTACGTCACATTTCCTCTCTAGCCTTGCCCCGACTTTGAATCGACCGAAGGCCATAAGGCCGCATACCTTTGAGGAGAAAGTAATGAAAATGAACAAACTGGCACATGCCGTCGTCACGGCGGTGATTGGTGCGAGCCTGGCAGGCTTTGCACAGGCGGAATCTCCCGCACAGTGGTATGCCGACGGTAAAAATGCCGTTGATGCGGCAAAACACCTGCGTGCTAATGTACGTCGTGCTAAAAATGTCATTCTTTTCGTCGGTGATGGCATGGGCGTCAGCACCGTGACGGCCGCACGAATCCTTGAAGGTCAGCTACGCGGTGAAAGCGGTGAAGAAAACCAGCTGGGTTTTGAAGTCCTGCCTTATGTGGCACTGAGTAAAACTTACAACACCAACCAGCAGACGCCGGATTCTGCCGGTACCATGACAGCGATGATGACCGGTGTGAAAAGCAAGGCCGGTGTAATTTCCGTTAATCAGAACGTCTTCCGTGGTGATTGTGCCAGCAGCCAGGGTAACGAACTGACGACATTCCTGGAACAGGCTGAAATAGCCGGTCTTTCTACCGGTGTAGTAACAACAGCCCGTTTGACACATGCGACACCGGCAGCGACCTATGCCCATACGCCGGAACGCAACTGGGAAGATGATCACGACCTGTCTCAGGAAGCTGTTGATAGCGGCTGTAAGGATATTGCCCGCCAGTTGATTGAATTCCCCTATGGCGACGGACTCGAAGTAGCCATGGGTGGTGGTCGTCGCAATTTCTGGCCACGCAACATGGCTGATCTTGAAGACGCTGGAAAGACCGGTGAGCGTGACGATCAGCGTAACCTGACAGAAGAGTGGGTTAACAACTACAGCAACGCAGCTTTTGTCTGGAACAAGGATCAGTTTGATGCGATAGATGCTGATGAAACGGATCACTTGCTGGGTCTGTTTGATCGCTCACACATGGAATATGATGCTGATCGTGATGCCGATGTTGGCGGGGAACCCTCCTTGACCGCAATGACCAGCAAGGCCATTGATGTTCTGCAGAAGAATGACAAGGGTTATTTCCTGATGGTTGAATCCGGCCGTATTGATCACGGACATCATGCCGGCAATGCCTACCGCGCCCTGACCGATGTCATTGAGTTTTCAAATGCAGTCAAGGCTGCCATGGAGAAAACCGATAGCGAAGATACGCTGATCATCGTGACAGCCGACCACAGCCACGTCTTTACCATCGCCGGTTATCCGACGCGCGGTAATCCGATTCTGGGTAAAGTGGTGGGTAATGACAGCCGTGGTGAAGCCAAAGACAATTTCTCGATGGCAGCAGACGGTATGCCCTACACCACGGTGAGTTATACCAATGGCCGTGGTTACGCCATGCTGGAAACAGGTGGTGACACACACTACAAGGTGCCGGTCCAGGCCGGTCGTGTGGTGGACCTGACTGCGATTGATACCACGGATGAAGGTTTCCACCAGGAAGCCCTGGTGCCGCGTAGTTCAGAAACCCACTCTGCTGAAGATGTGGCCATCTATGCCGGTGGCCCGGGTGCATACCTCATGCACGGTGCGCAGGAACAGAACTATATTTATCACGTTATGAACCAGGCTTCCCGTATTGAG
>CAZVBD010000093.1:0-9936 GCA_964625255.1 uncultured Thiohalobacter sp.
CTGCAACTGCTCGATCTTGCCCACGGCCACATGCCTGCCCGGCGCGCTTCTGGCACGCTCAGGCACCAGAATGGTGTCACGCGGTGGTTGACGGTCATCAGGATGCGGGTAGTCAAGCGTATAGTGCAGCCCACGGCTTTCCTGGCGCATCTGTGCCGAGCGGATGATGAGTTCGGCGACCTGTACCAGGTTGCGCAGTTCCAGCAGGTCATTGGTCACACGGAAGTTGCCGTAATAGTCTTCAATTTCGTGTTGCAGGGTCGCGACGCGGCGCAATGCCCGTTCCAGTCGCTTGCCGGTTCGAACTATACCTACGTAGTCCCACATGAAGCGGCGCAGTTCATCCCAGTTGTGACTGACCACCACTTCCTCGTCGGAGTCAGTGACCTTCGATTCATCCCATTCCGGTAATTCGGGTGGCATGGGTATCTCATCCAGTGTGGTCTCGATATCGGCAGCGGCGGCCGTGGCGAACACCAGGCATTCCAGTAACGAGTTGCTGGCCATGCGGTTGGCACCGTGCAGACCGGTACAGGCAGACTCGCCTGCGACGTACAGGCCTTCGACATCGGTGTGGCCTTTCAAGTCAGTGCGTACACCACCGCAGGTGTAGTGTGCGGCCGGTACGACCGGGATCGGGTCGCGGGTGATATCGATACCCAGTTCCAGGCAGCGTTGTTGCACCGTGGGGAAATGCTCGTGAATAAAGTTTGCGGGTTTGTGTGAGATATCCAGCAGCACGTGGTCGATACCGAGGCGCTTCATTTCGTGATCGATTGCGCGTGCCACAATATCGCGTGGCGCCAGTTCACAACGTGTGTCGAAACGTTGCATGAAAGGCTTTCCATCGGGCAGTAAAAGCTTACCGCCTTCACCGCGTACCGCCTCGGTGATCAGAAAGGACTTGGCCTGTGGATGATACAGGCAGGTCGGGTGGAACTGGTTGAATTCCATGTTGGCAATCCGGCATCCAGCACGCCAGGCCATGGCTATACCGTCACCGGTTGAAGTGTCGGGGTTGCTGGTATACAGGTAGACCTTGCTGGCACCGCCGGTTGCCAGCGCCACACATTTTGCCCGGAATACTTCGACGCGGCCGCTGCTGCGATCCAGCACATAAGCGCCCAGGCAGCGGTTCGGTTGTTGGTCAATACGGTCTGCCGTGATCAGGTCGACCGCAATATGCTGTTCGAACAGGTCGATGTTGTCGCGGGCACGCACAGCGCTGATGAGGCTGTTTTGCACCGCTTTGCCCGTGGCGTCGGCGGCATGGATGATTCGCCGGTGCTGATGGCCACCTTCGCGGGTCAGGTGAAAACCGTTCGCAGAGCTGGCGTGTTCACGGGTGAAAGCCACACCCAGATCTACCAGCCATTGCACGGCCTCCGGTCCATTTTCAACGGTAAAACGCACCACTTCCGGGTCACACAGACCGGCACCGGCATCCATCGTGTCCCTGACGTGCGATTCGATCGAATCCGCCTGGTCCAGCACGGCCGAAATACCGCCCTGTGCATACCAGGTATTGCCTTCCTGAACAGGGCCTTTGGACAACACCGCAACCCGTACCCGGGCAGGCAGACGTAGCGCCAGCGTAAGGCCGGCCGCTCCGCTGCCGATAATAAGGACGTCGTACTGGTGCTGAGTATGCATGACTGGTGGCCGCCTGTGCCGGAATCGGGTATGGTTAGCCCGTTTAACTCATTCAGATTAAAGCGCTTTGCACAGTTATTTTATCCTAAACACGGGTTTCTGGCGAACTCTTGCGGCTTTCCCGGGTCTACAGCAGCCATGCATGCTATCCGGGAAACAGAGAGGCTAGCCCGGGTGGGCGACAAAAACCTCGACCAGGAACTGGTCAAGCGGGTACAGAACGGCGAAAAAGCGGCGTTCGACATCCTGGTGCGTAAATATGAGCATAAGCTCGCCAATGTGATTGGCCGCTATATCCGCGACCCCAGCGAAGTACTCGACGTATCGCAGGAAGCCTTTATCAAGGCTTACCGCGCGCTGCCGAATTTCCGTGGTGACAGCGCCTTTTATACCTGGTTGTACCGTATCGCTATCAACACGGCGAAAAACTATCTGGTGGCGTCGAGTCGCCGTCCACCGAAAGACGATATTGATGCCCAGGATGCGGAACAATTCGAGTCCGGCTCAGGTCTCAAGGAATACGCCACACCGGAGCGTATGGCGTTGCAGAGCGAACTGGCCAGCACGATACAGGCGGCCATTGATGATCTGCCGGAAGAGTTACGTACAGCGATTGTACTGCGCGAGCTGGATGGTCTGAGTTACGAGGAAATAGCCTCCGCGATGGACTGTCCCATCGGTACAGTTCGATCAAGAATTTTCAGGGCACGTGATGCCATTGATACCCGCATCCGTCCGCTATTGACGGATGTAGAAACAGGTGAAGAGTGATGAATGACGAAATCCGCGAACAGTTATCCGCCCTGGCTGATGATGAGCTGAGCGAAATGGAACGTCCTCTGTTGCTGGGGCGCGTGCAGCGTGACATGACGCTTCGTGAGTGCCTCGGACGTTACCAGTTGATTGGTGAAGTCATGCGTGGCACCGGCGCTTCAGTCGGGACAAGCATTGCGCAACGCGTACAAAATGCACTGACTGACGATGCACCGCTTATGGCGTCACAATCAGCTGCACAGCAGGAATCCCACCCGGAGCGGGAGCGGCGTCGTCCCGGGCAGCAGGATGTCTGGTGGAAACCGCTGGCGGGTCTCGCAGTGGCAGCTTCTGTAGCACTGGTTGCCGTACTGGCCGTGACGACCGAACGTAACAATGAGCCAGGCACTTCCGTGATAGCCGTAACCCATACCACACCAAAAGCCACATTGGTCAGTGATGCCCGCGAAGCTCGCTGGGATCGCATTGAGCCGCAGGTGGAAAAACGTTTGTCAGATTATCTGGTCAACCACAGTGAGTATGCGGCCAGCCGCGGTGTACAGGGTGTGATGCCCTATGCCCGCGTCGTATCCGACACCCATTAGCGATGAAGCGGACGCTTGTCGCTTTCCTGACAGTTCTTGTTGCAGTCCTTGCCGGTATAACGTCAGCAAGAGCTGATACGGATGCGCGCACGTGGCTGGAGCGTATGACGGTGGCCTCACGCACACTGAATTACTCGGGCACGTTTGTTTACCAGCATCAGGGGCAGCTCGAAGCCATGCGCATTATTCACGCGGCCGGCAGCGGCGGCGAGCGTGAACGGCTGATGTCGCTAACCGGTCCAAAGCGCGAGATTCTCCGCGATAATCAGATTGTTACATGTATTCTGGGTGACCGTGAGTCCGTCCACGTAAACCGTAGTCAGCCACGCACACCGTTTCCTGCCAATTTTCCCGAAAGCCTCCCGGAGCTTCAGAAGCTCTACCGTTTTAATGTGGGTGACGAGGAGCGTGTTGCCGGGTTGCCGTGCCGTGTGGTTGAGGTCATGCCGCGCGATGCCTATCGTTACGGTCGGCGACTTTGTGTGCACAGCGACAATCACATGCTGTTGCGTTCCGAGCTGACCAATCTGCAGGGTGAACCGGTCGAACAGATGATGTTTACCTCGGTATCTTTTCCGAAGCACATCAGCGAACAGGCGCTTCTGCCCGATCTCAGCAGTGCCGACTACTCCTGGCAGCTGGAGCCGGAGATGCCGCCAGCAGAACACAGCGACAAAATGGCCGATACCCGCTGGGAGGTCGTTCGGTTGCCTGAGGGTTTTGTGCTGACGGACCACAACTGGCACCAGCTGTCTGCCCACGAGCCGGGTGTAGAGCACTGGGTGTACAGCGATGGTCTTGCCAGCGTGTCGGTCTATATTGAAAAAGCCCCGCACGGCCAGGACAGTTATCAGGGTGTGACGCACCGGGGGGCATTAAATGCCTATGGCACGATGATTGACGGGCATTACGTGACTGTCGTGGGGGAAGTCCCCATGAAAACGGTCGAACTGATCGGTAACGGGGTGCGAATTCGCTGACTGGTCATGCTGGAAGAAACGGCCCGAGTTGTTGAAGTGGAACAGGACGCCATCTGGGTGGAGACGCAGCGTCGTTCTACCTGCGGTTCCTGCTCAGCCAGCAAGGGTTGCGGGACAGCGGCCATTTCCCGTGCGCTGGGTAAACGACGCAGTATTGTCAGGGTTTTGGCCAACATACCGCTAAAGGCCGGAGACGAAGTGATTATCGGGATTCGTGAGCGAGCGCTGGTGAAAGGTTCGTTGGCGGTTTATGCCGTACCGGTTGGTTTGCTTTTGCTGGGCGCGTTGCTCGGCGAGTTGGGGGCGCAGCGTTTTCTGTGGCAAAGTGCCGAAGCGGCGAGTCTCATACTGGGGATTTCAGGATTTGTAGCCGGGCTGCTCTGGTTGCGGCGATTTACCCGCCGTATCCGTTATGATGCGGACTATCAGCCGGTTGTGTTACGAAAGCTGGCCGGGCAACCGACCATTACGATTACGACAGAGTGATTCAGGAGTAACTATGTCTTTGTTGAAGAAAGCAGGATCAGTTTTTATTCTGGTATTTGCGTTGGCAGGCAGTCTGCAGGCACGCGATTTACCGGACTTCACTGGTTTGGTGGAAGACACCAGCAAGGCTGTGGTCAATATCAGTACCACACAGAAAATAAAGCCGGGTGGCATGCAGCTGCCGGAAGGCATCGAGATACCCAATCTACCCAAGGATTCGCCGTTCAATGATCTGTTCAAGCATTTCTTCGGTGAGCAGGGCAGAGGTGGGCCTGCACCGCCTCCACACGAAGCCAAGTCACTTGGATCCGGTTTTATCATCTCGGAAGATGGCTATGTGTTAACCAATAATCATGTGGTCAAGGATGCCGACGAAATCATTGTCAGGCTGGCCGACCGTCGTGAACTCAAGGCGAAAGTGATCGGGACAGATGATCGTAGCGATGTCGCCCTGTTGAAGATTGAAGCTGATAATCTGCCGGTGGCGAAAATCGGCAAGTCAGAAGAGCTGAAAGTCGGGGAGTGGGTCCTGGCTATCGGTTCCCCGTTTGGTTTCGATTATTCGGCAACCGCAGGTATTGTCAGTGCCAAGGGTCGAGCTCTGCCGCGTGAGAATTATGTTCCGTTTATCCAGACCGATGTGGCGATTAACCCGGGCAATTCGGGTGGCCCCCTGTTCAATCTTGATGGTGAAGTGGTGGGTGTTAACTCACAAATTTATAGTCGTACCGGCGGCTATATGGGGTTGTCATTTTCCATCCCGATCGAAGTCGCCATGGATGTTGCCAATCAGCTCAAGCAGAACGGAAAAGTCAGCCGTGGCTGGCTGGGTGTGCTGATCCAGGATGTGACACTGGATCTGGCCGAGTCATTTGGTATGAGCAAGCCGCAGGGTGCGCTGATTGCCAAGGTCATGCCGGACAGCCCTGCAGAAAAAGCCAAACTCCAGGTGGGCGATGTTGTGCTGGCATTTAATGGCAAGGACATCGATCGTTCCTCAGGTTTGCCGCCCGTAGTCGGCAGTACACCGGTGGGCAAGCGTGTTCCGGTCAAGGTGATGCGTGACAAGCGTACCCAGACCCTGTGGATCGAACTTGGTGAGTTGCCGGACAAGGACAAGCAGATTGCCAAGGCGGCCGAAAGCAAGGTGGCCAGTGATAACCGGCTGGGCGTCAAGGTGGCTGACCTGACCCGTGATCAGCGCAAGGAGCTGGATCTGGAAGGTGGTGTACTGGTCGATGATATTGGTGAGGGTGCGGCATCCGATGCCGGTATTCGCCAGGGCGATATTATCCTGCGCATCAGCGGCACGCTGATCAAGGATGTTGACCAGTTTGAGAAAATGATCAGGAAACTGCCATCTGGCAAATCCATACCGGTGCTGGTCCAGCGCCGTGGTGGCCCGATATTCCTCGCGCTCAAAGTACCGAAGGATAACGACTGACCGGCATGCCGGAAAAGCCGACGCTGACGCTGTACTACCGCGAAGGTTGTCATTTGTGTGAAACCATGTTGCAGGCCCTGCGGGGCCTGCAGTCACGTCTGGATTTTGATATCAGCCTGGTCGATATCGACCGTGACCCGGGGCTGCGGCAGCGTTACGACGAGTGGGTGCCGGTATTGCTGGCTGGAGAGCATGAGATTTGCCACTACCACCTTGATTCTCTTGCGCTGGAGAGCTTTCTGGCGGCGGGGTGTAGTGGGTCGCCCCGACAATAGCGTGTATACTGTCGAACTCAGGAATAACACACTATCCAAGGTTTTTCCGGATGGCGCCGTATTGGCGCCATTCTGGTTTATACATCAGGCTGTAAATGACCGATCTGTCCCACATTCGAAATTTTTCCATCATTGCCCATATCGACCATGGTAAATCCACGCTGGCAGATCGGTTTATCCAGCGCTGTGGTGGCCTGAGCGAGCGCGAAATGGGAGCCCAGGTGCTGGATTCCATGGACCTGGAGCGTGAGCGCGGTATTACCATCAAGGCACAGAGTGTGTCGCTGCCGTATAAGTCGAAGAGTGGTGAATCCTATGTGCTGAACTTTATTGACACGCCGGGGCATGTCGATTTTTCCTACGAGGTATCGCGGTCGCTGGCAGCCTGTGAAGGTGCGCTGCTGGTCGTGGATGCGGCGCAGGGTGTCGAGGCACAGAGCGTGGCAAACTGCTACACCGCCATCGAGCAGGGCCTGGAAGTGGTCCCTGTGCTCAACAAGATCGACCTGCCTTCGGCCGAGCCGGATCGCGTCAAGCAGGAGATAGAAGACATCATCGGTATCGATGCAACAGATGCTATTGAGGTCAGCGCCAAGACCGGCCTCGGTATCGAGGATCTGCTGGAACGACTGATTGAACAAATTCCGCCACCGCAGGGTGATGCCGACGCGCCGTTACAGGCGTTGATTATCGACTCATGGTTCGACAGTTATGTCGGTGTGATCTCGCTGGTGCGTGTCATGCAGGGCACACTGCCACGGCGCAAGAAAATTCGCATTATGTCGACCGGGCGCGACCATACGGCAGAGAAGGTGGGTGTCTTTACGCCACATCGCAAGGACAAGGAACTGCTGACGGCCGGTGATGTGGGTTATATCATTGCCGGAATCAAGGAGATTGATGGTGCACCGGTTGGCGACACCATCACCTTGACTGATCGTCCTGCCGAAGAAGTGCTGTCCGGTTTTCAGAAAGTACAGCCGCGCGTGTTTGCCGGTTTATACCCGGTCATATCGGATGATTACGAAGATCTGCGTGAAGCGTTGCAGAAACTGAGGCTCAATGATGCCTCGCTACACTTCGAACCGGAGACCTCAACGGCACTGGGGTTTGGTTTCCGCTGTGGTTTCCTGGGCATGCTGCACATGGAGATCATCCAGGAACGACTGGAGCGTGAGTACGATATCGATCTGATTACCACGGCGCCAACGGTCATTTACCAGGTGCTGGACACCAAAGGCGAGGTGCTGGAAATCGACAACCCGGCCAGCCTGCCGCCGGTCAACCAGATCGAGGAAGTCCGCGAACCTATTATTCTCGCCAACATCCTCGTGCCACAGGATTACCTGGGTGCCGTGATCGGTCTGTGCGTGGAAAAACGTGGTGTGCAGCGTAATATGCAGTATCTCGGCAGTCAGGTTTCCCTGAGCTACGAATTGCCGCTGAGTGAAGTCGTGCTGGATTTCTTTGATCGACTCAAATCGGTCAGCCGCGGTTATGCTTCTTTTGATTATACCTTTGAACGGTTTCAGTCAGCCTCGCTGGTTAAGCTGGATGTGCTCATTAACGGTGAGCGGGTTGATGCCCTGTCGGTGATCGTACACCGTGAGTTTGCCAACAGTCGGGGGCGTGACCTGGCAGAACGCATGAAGGAAATTATCCCGCGACAGATGTTCGATGTCGCCATACAGGCAGCCATCGGTTCACAGATTATTGCGCGTACCACAGTCAAGGCTTTGCGTAAAAATGTGACCGCCAAGTGTTATGGCGGCGATATCAGCCGCAAGCGCAAGTTGCTGGAAAAGCAGAAAGCCGGTAAAAAACGCATGAAACAATTCGGCAAGGTAGAGATTCCGCAGGAAGCCTTCCTCGCGGTTCTCCAGGTAGGGAAAAAATAATATGAACTTCGATTTTCCGGCCATACTGGTCTCGGCAACATTTATTACAGGGTTGATCTGGCTTGTTGACGCACTGTTGTGGGCGCCAAAGCGCCGGCAGAGCGCTGGGGAAGATGGCCAGAGTGTGCTCAAGGACCCCACCATCGTTGAGTATGCAAAATCCTTCTTCCCGGTTATTCTTGCTGTATTGTTGCTGCGCTCATTCCTGGTTGAGCCTTTCCGTATTCCTTCCGGCTCCATGATGCCGACCCTGCTGGTCGGTGACTTCATTCTGGTAAACAAATTTGCCTATGGTATCCGCTTGCCGGTATTGAATCGCAAGGTGATCGATCTCGGGGAGCCACAGCGGGGTGACGTTATGGTGTTCCGTTTTCCCAAAGATCCTCGTGTTGATTACATCAAGCGCGTGGTGGGTTTGCCGGGTGACCACATTGTCTATCGCAACAAGACCCTGACCATCAATGACCAGAAAGTTGCGCAGATTCCCGCAGGTACCTATATTGGCAAGGGTTCCGGCCTGTCCATGTCGGGTGTCAGTGTACGCCGTGAGATACTGGGTAAGGTAGAGCACGAGATTCTGGTCGTACCCCGTATCAAGGGAGTAACGGCCGATGTGGTCGTTCCGGAAGGCCATTACTTTGTGATGGGCGATAACCGGGATAACAGTAATGACAGCCGATATTGGGGATTTGTGCCGGACCGGAACCTGGTCGGCAAGGCATTCATGATCTGGATGAACTGGGATTCTGCGGCGGACGGCATAGCCTGGGACCGGATCGGGGACACCATTCGCTAGCACGTGGAGAACGACAATGAGGAAATGGCATCACCAACGCGGAATGACGGCAATTGGCTGGCTACTGGTGCTGGGCCTGATTGCATTCTTTACGCTGATTACCCTGCGCCTGGTTCCGATCTATCTGGAATATTCGAAGGTGGTGTCGGTTATGGAATCACTGGCCAACGAAAATGGTATCGGCAGCAAACCGCGCCGGGAAATCATCAGCCTGGTCACCAAGCGCTTTGATATGAATGACATACGCAAGGTCTCGCCAAAGCTTGTCAAACTGAGCAAGGACAAGAAAATGACACGGATATCCATTGAGTATGAACGCCGTGAGCACCTGGTGTCTAACATTGATGTTGTTGCCAGTTTCAGCAAACAGATTGAGATTCCGAGTCGTTGAACCGTCCACTGGACGGCCTGGCCCGTTCGTTAGGTTATGAATTCCGGCAACTGGAACTGCTGGAAGCCGCTGTTACCCACCGTAGTGTCGGTAGCCGTAATAACGAGCGCCTGGAATTCCTGGGCGATGCTGCGCTCGGTTTTGTGATTGCCGAATGGTTATTTGAAAAATTCAATGATGTCAGTGAAGGTCAGTTGAGCCGTCTGCGCGCCAGTCTCGTCAAGCGTGAAACCCTGGCTGAAGTCGCACGCGGACTGGAACTCGGTGACTACCTGCGGCTTGGCTCCGGTGAACTGAAAAGCGGTGGCTTTCGGCGTGACTCGATACTCGCTGATGCACTGGAAGCCATCCTTGGCGCCATCCTGCTGGACCGTGATTACGAGGCCTGTCATGCCTGCATCCACCGATTATTTAAGGACAAGATGGCCATGCTGTCTTCTTCTGATGAATTGAAAGATCCCAAAACCCTGCTTCAGGAACTGCTTCAATCACGCAAGCTCGGCCTGCCCGGCTACGAAGTCATATCCATCAGTGGCAAGGCACATCAACAGCACTTCGTCGTCGAATGCCGGGTCAAAGATCTGGATGCATCTGTGAAGGGTGAAGGTGGCAACCGGCGCAGCGCAGAACAAGCCGCTGCCCAACGTATGTTAAG
>CAZVBD010000094.1:0-2204 GCA_964625255.1 uncultured Thiohalobacter sp.
CCGGGAGCAACGACAGTTGATACGACAAAAATGCCTATGGACAAGAGCAAGCTGGACGAACTGGTAGCCGCCACACACAAAACACGCGACACGCGGGAACTGGGTTACCGCGAGCAGTCCCTGAAGCTCTACCCGTGGATCTGTGGGCGTTGTCAGCGTGAATTCACCCGTGAAAATCTACATGAGCTGACGGTTCATCACCGCGATCATAACCATGACAACAACCCCGCCGATGGCAGTAACTGGGAATTGCTCTGCCTTTATTGCCACGATAATGAGCACCAGCGACTGCTGGAAGCCGATCAGCAGACAGCCGGAACAGCGTCGTCCGGTGGGCAAGCCTCCACCACGACCCACAAGCCATTTGCTGATCTGAAATCACTGCTGAAGAAATAGGCGTTCCCTGGCCCTTTGCGTGACGCGCGAGTTTCGGTGTCGGCCGGCGACCGGTACCATGTGGCCCATGCGAATCCTCGGTATTGAATCCTCCTGTGATGAAACCGGTCTTGCCCTGTTCGATACCGAACAGGGTTTGCTGGCGCACGTCCTGCACAGTCAGATTGCCCTGCACGCAGAGTATGGCGGCGTCGTGCCGGAGCTGGCCTCGCGGGATCACGTGCGCAAGACACTGCCGTTACTGCGCCAGGTGCTGGATCAGGCCGATATCACCCCGCAAGACATTGATGGCGTGGCCTACACAGCCGGCCCCGGCCTGGTGGGAGCATTGCTGGTGGGCGCTTCCATTGGCCGCAGTCTTGCGCTTGCCTGGGGGGTACCGGCGGTGGGGGTCCATCATATGGAAGGGCATCTGCTGGCACCCATGCTGGAAAATCCTGCGCCGGATTTCCCTTTTGTGGCGCTGCTGGTCTCCGGTGGCCACACACTGCTGGTGGAAGTCCGGGGGATAGGTCAATACCGGATCCTCGGTGATACGCTGGACGATGCCGCTGGTGAAGCTTTCGACAAGACGGCCAAGCTGCTGGGTCTGGATTATCCCGGTGGGCCGGTACTGGCGAAACTGGCCGTGAAAGGTGACCCGACCCGTTTCCGGTTTCCGCGCCCCATGACCAATCGACCGGGACTGGATTTCAGTTTCAGTGGGCTGAAGACATTTGCACTGACCACTTTCCAGGAGAACGACAAGGACGAGCAGACCCGCGCCGACATTGCGCGGGCGTTTCAGGATGCCGTGGTGGATACCCTGCTGATCAAATGCCGGCGTGCATTACAGCAGACCGGTGTCATGCGCCTGGTTATTGCAGGTGGTGTGGGTGCCAACCAGGCGTTACGCGAGGGTCTGGGCCGGATGACGGACGAGATGGGTGCAGCGTTATTTTTTCCCCGGCTTGAATTCTGTACCGACAACGGCGCCATGATTGCCTACGCCGGTGCCTGTCGTTTACAGGCGGGTGAGCGTCAGGACAAGGAAATTACAGTGCGCCCGCGCTGGTCACTGGAGGAGTTGCCTGCACTTTCGATATCGTGCTAATGATCCTTGTTGTTTCCGATACCGCCTTCCTCACCGCGCAGCAGGTTGCGAATATTTGATCGGTGTCGCCAGAACAGCAGTGTGCCCATGAAAATCACCGCTGCCAGCAGGGCAGGTTCGGGTTTCAGCCACAGGACATATAGCGGCGCAAGCAGGATGGCGATGAGTGCAGCCAGCGAAGAAATCCTGAAGCCCTTGGCAATCACCAGCCAGCTGGCAATCGTCAGCAACCCCACAGGCCAGTACAGGCCCAGTAAAACACCCAATACGGTAGCCACACCTTTGCCACCCTTGAAGCCAAAAAACACCGGGTACAGGTGGCCGAGAAAGGCCGCTACGGCAACCGCAGACTGAACCATGATGTCTGCTCCCAGCGCCTTCACCACCAGCACAGGCAACAGGCCCTTGAGTATATCGCCTGCCAGGGTAATGGTGGCAGCCTTCTTGCCGCCCAGGCGCAGTACATTAGTTGCACCCGGATTACCGGACCCACCGCTACGAGGGTCGGGCAGCCCCATCAGACGACAAGTGATAATGGCCGAGGACAGCGAGCCAAGCAGGTAGCCAGCCAGTATATAAAGCAGGTTGATGATCATGTGGCTATTGGAAGGCTTTAACCGCTCGCGGTCAAGTTGACTGTCTACTATCCTTGTACTGGTTCAATCAGGGTAACCTGTATATAGTTGGCCACTTCCGAAGTACCTGAAAGTTTCAG
>CAZVBD010000094.1:2304-9906 GCA_964625255.1 uncultured Thiohalobacter sp.
CTTGCCGAGTTTGACGTGCCATGGATGCGGTTGACGCTGAACAAGGGTGGGGCAGTACGCGGCGCCCAGGGTGTGGGTGTAATCATCGAACGTAGCAGAGAGAGTTGAGTGAATGGTTAAAGCGTATGTCAGTATCGGGAGTAATATCGAACGGGAAAAGAATGTTGCTGCAGCCCTTGAGCGAATGAAAGCAGAATTCGGTGAGCTGGAAAGTTCACGAATCTGGGAAACTGCCGCTGTTGGTTTCGAAGGCGAGAATTTTTATAATCTTGTTGTCGCTTTTGAAACAGAATTGCCTGCGCAGGAACTGGCGTCGTTGCTGCGTCGCCTCGAAGACGAACTGGGTCGTGATCGTAGCGGTGGGAAGTTCAGCAGTCGCAGTATCGATCTTGATCTGCTGCTGTACGATGATCTCATCCTTGATGAAGGTGATCTGAAACTGCCGCGCCCGGAAATTCTCGAATACGCTTTTGTGTTATGCCCGCTGGCAGAAATTGCCGGTGACCTGAAACACCCGGTTACCGGTTTCTCTTTCGGGATGCTCTGGCGCCAGTTTGACCCGACTGCGCAGCCCATGTGGCCGGTTGATCGCTAACCCCTGACAATGCCGAACACCCCGATGCCACCGGATGCCGAGGCGTGCGCGCTCAGCGGCCGGTTGGTGGAGCACATCACAGAACTGACTGCCCGGTCCGGTGGATTCCTTCCACTGGATGTTTTTATGGATGCAGCGTTATATACGCCCGGCCTCGGCTATTACAGTAACGGTCTGATGCCGTTCGGTGAGCATGGCGATTTTGTAACGGCCCCCGAATCAGGCGACCTGTTTGCACGCTGTCTGGCACGTTCGCTCGCCCCTGTACTGAAACAGGGGTCTGCCTCATTGCTGGAGCTTGGTGCCGGCAGTGGCGTACTTGCCGCCGACTTGCTTTGTGCCTTGCAGTGTATCGATGCGCTACCGGAACGTTATGCCATCCTTGAACGTAGTCCCGCCATGCGTGCCCTGCAGCAGGCACGGATAGCGCAATTACCGGAGAAGTTACAGGCACGGGTTGAATGGCTTGATGAGCTGCCTCGTGACTGGGTGGGTATCATTTTAGGTAACGAGGTTGCCGATGCCTTGCCGGTCAGGCGGTTCCATTATCGGGAGAATGACGTATACGAGATTGGTGTTAAAGTTTTCGCCGGTGCCTTGCAGTTGCAGGAAATCAGGGCGGATGCCGAAAGCGCTGAACGAATAACCTTGCTGGCACAACAGTATGCCTGGGAAGAGGGTTACCAAACCGAATACTGTCCCGCACTGAATGATTGGGTGAAAAGTCTGGCAGGCTGTCTGAAACAAGGTGTGTTGTTATTGATTGATTATGGCTATGGACGAGCCGAGTATTATCATCCCCAGCGCAGCATGGGCACCTTGATGTGCCATTATCGCCATCAGGCGCATGACAATGTGCTCTGGTATCCCGGCCTGCAGGACATCACAGCATTTGTGGATTTTACCTCCGTGGCAGAGGCTGCTACCGAAGCGGGTCTGGCTTTTATGGGTTACACCAGTCAGGCACGATTCCTGGTTGGTGCAGGGATTGATCAGGTTATGTCCGAAAGTGATCCGGACGATTTGCCAAATTTTCTGAAGATGACCAGTGATGCCAAACGTTTGATGTTGCCCGGCGAGATGGGAGACCGCTTCAAGGTTATTGGTTTTTCACGAAACCTTAACCAGGAAATTCCCGGTTTTGATTCACAGGACCTGCGCAGTCGGTTATAAAGCGCATTCACAATAACGAAACTGAACTCATGGATACGCTGCACATCATTATCCTTGCCCTGGTACAGGGGCTGACTGAATTCCTGCCGATCTCAAGCTCCGCCCATCTCATCCTGGTGCCCGTGTTACTGGGTTGGGAAGACCAGGGTCTTGCCTTCGACATCGCTGTACATTTCGGTACCCTGACGGCCGTGATCGTGTACTTCCGCCGTGAACTGCGCGGTATGTCGGTATCCTGGCTGGATTCGTTACGCACCCGTAACCCCGATGAAGAAGCCATGCTTGCCTGGGCCATATTGCTGGGTACTATTCCGCTGGGGATAACGGGGCTATTGTTCCACGAAGCCGTTGAAACCTATTTACGATCACCACTGGTGATCGCCAGCACGACCATTCTGTTTGGACTGGCGCTCTGGTACGCCGATGTTAAAGGCGTCCAGACACGTTGTGAATATCGTATGGGTGCCTGGCGTGTGGCAGCAATTGCATTTTCCCAGGTGCTGGCACTGATCCCCGGTACCTCACGATCCGGTATTACAATTACCACGGGTTTGCTGGTGGGGCTGGATCGCAAAGCCGCTGCGCGGTTTTCTTTTTTACTGTCTGTGCCTGCTATCGCCATGGCCGCACTCTACGAGACCATGAACCTGGCCGAAGCGACGGAATCGGTTGACTGGGCACCCATGGCGATGGGCATTGTACTGTCAGGGCTAAGCGCCTATCTGTGTATTCATTACTTCCTGAAACTGCTTGACCGGGTTGGCATGTTGCCTTTTGTGATCTACCGGTTATTTCTTGGTGTCGTATTGTTCGCGCTGTTCTTGTAGTCCATGAACGTGCTCCCGATGACCTGACAACGTTTTTCCTTTAGCGCGACGCCGATTGCCGGGCCTTTCAGTAACGGGTCATCCAGGTCATTCGCCTTGACTGCAGCGGCTTTCTGTCTGGCTGCTTCAAGTTGTTCAGCCTGGTGACGGGTGATGTGTCCGGTGATGACATAGGTATCCAGCAGTTGCTGCCAGCGTGTAGCATCATGAAATGCACGGACAGACTCCATCATATCGAGCAGTGCACGGTGATCGCGCCCGGTAATATTTTCTTCATGCCTGATGGCATCAAGGGCCAGTACCCGGTAGTCACCCGGTATGCGGAAACGTTTGCAGAGAGTTTCTGCATTGGTGATGCGTTGCGTCCTTGTCTGGTCACTATGAAGTGACAGCAGCAGCACGGCGAAGCGAACTTGGGGGTCTTCGGTGTTTTCTGCGCTGTGTCTGAGTGCAGCGAGTACAGCAGGCAGTTTATCCAGGTTGGTGTGTACACCGATATGGCCGTTGTAGGCCGCCTCGATTTCCGGAAACAACACGGCCAGCGCATCACAGTTGTGTAATACGCAAAAAAATATTTCCGGCCTGTCAGTGACCAGTGCCTTGTACAGTTCAGCCCAGACGCGTTCGGGCACCAGGTGATTGACTTCACCTGCTGCCACCATTTCTCGCATCAGCGCATTGGTCTCGTGGGTTACGCTGAATCCCAGCTTGTCAAAGCGTGCAGCGAAGCGAGCGACGCGCAGAATACGTACCGGGTCTTCGACAAAGGCTGGACTGACATGACGCAGTTTGCCAAGTTTCAGGTCTTCCTGTCCGCCAAAAAGATCAATCAGTTCGCCCTCCGGACTTTCGGCCATTGCATTGATTGTCAGGTCGCGGCGTTTGAGGTCTTCTTCAAGTGTGACGTCAGGGGCGGCATGAAAAGCAAACCCTTTGTAACCGGGGGCTGTTTTTCGTTCGGTGCGGGCCAGTGCATATTCTTCTTTGGTTTCCGGGTGCAAAAAAACGGGGAAGTCCTTGCCGATCTGTTTGTAACCCAGGTCGAGCATTTCCTGTGGAGTGGCACCTACCACGACCCAGTCGCGCTCCTGGACAGGCAGCCCGAGCAACTTGTCGCGTACGGCACCGCCGACCAGGTAGATTTTCATCCTTTACGGCGAGCGCTGGCACGGAAACGAAAATACCGGGCGCGCATACTGGCTTCCCCCAGGTAGGTGGGCACGATGGATTCGATGGATTGCAGTGCAATACCGAGTTCGGGTAGCGCGTTGTCCCTGCACAGGCTGTCAATTTGCAGGGAGTAGTAGTTATCCAGGCTGAACGGTTTGCCGGGGAGCAGGCCAAGCATCATGGCCTGAAGTCGTGAAAGGCTGTCCGGTAGTTCAATGACCCAGGTGTTGTGCCCGGTAAGGTGTGCTGTGTAGCGCACCAGATCACCAAGACTGTATTCCCCGGGGCCACATAAATCGAGCCGTTTTCCGACAGTGCTGTCATTGTGTAATGCGGTTATAAAGGCATCGACGACATTGCCAACATACACGGGTGCAAAACGTGCCTTTGCGCAGGCCAGCGGAAAAGCCAGCGGTGACATCTCCAGCAACGAGGCGAAGCGATTGAAGAAGCTGTCGCCGGGGCCAAAGATCACCGATGGCCGGAAGCTGGTGGTGTCGATGCCCGGTGTCTGGTGTACCAGGTCTTCGCCGGCACCTTTGGTTTTCAGGTAGCGGCTGTGTGATTCATTAACATTGGCATTCAGTGCGCTCATGTGAAGCAGGCGTGATACGCCGGCTTCACGCATGGCTTTGACGACGGCACCGGGTAGCTCAACGTGCGCCGTTTGAAAGCGGCTGTTGCCGGATTCATTAAGAATGCCGACCAGGTTGATGACAATATCGGTGCCATCCAGCAGGGCAGTCATGGCGTCGACTTTACAGGGATTTGTTTCTACCAGCTGTACACCCGGGTGCACGCGAAACTCGCGGTGTCTGGCCGGGCGCCGGGTCGGTATAGTGACGCTGTGGCCGAGGTCTGCCAACCGGAAAACCAGGTGCGAGCCAACGAAGCCTGTGCCGCCGAGTACGCAAATACGCAATGCTTTCATGTCATGCCCCTGATGATATTGATAATGCTTCCAGGCACAGAGTTTACGGCGGTTTGAGATTATGTCTAGCCGACCGTGCCTTCAGTAGCGTTCCTGTACATCGGGCAGACGTTGCGAGAGACGTGTCAGGGGTTGCGCCAGTCGCCAGTCGAATATGGTGGCGTAGGCGAGCACTTGCTTGACATAGTGCCGGGTCTCACGGAAGGGAATGCTTTCCATCCAGAGTGGAGCGGGCAGGGAACGGTTGGCGGGTAGCCAGCGACTTACCCGGTGTGGTCCGGCGTTATAGGCCGCAGCAGCCAGTACAGGTGAGCCATTGTAACGCGTCATCAGGTGGTTGAGGTAGGCACTGCCAAGACGGATATTCTGATCTGATTTCAGCAAGGCACGATTACCGCCATAACGGATATTGAGGCTGCGTGCTGTCTGTCGCCCGGTGGCTGGCATCAGTTGCATCAGGCCAAGGGCGCCAACGGTGGAATGCGCATCTTCCATAAAAGCGCTTTCCTGACGAATAACGCCGTAGATCAGTGCCGGGTCGAGGTTGTATTGTGATGCGGTGGCGAAAATCGATTCACGGTGTGGCAAAGGGAAACGTAGCGCCAGATCATCCCAGTAGCGGGCCTGTGCAACGGTAATAATGGCACGGTCATGCCAGCCCCAGCGATGTGCCAGTACGGCAGCCTGTTTGAGTTGCTCGGTGTTCAGGCCTGCCGTAGTGTGGAACCATTCGCGGCGGGCATTCAGGCGTTTACCGGCAAGATATAGCTCCTGCGCACGCTGGATACCGGGTTGCTGTGCAAGTACATTGAGCTGTCTTTTATCAAATTTCAGTCGCGAGTCATTCATCTGGTAACGGCGGCCAAGCTTGTCAGCGGCCAGAAACCCGTAGTAATCACGCTGTGTACTGAGCCGGGCATAGCCGGTAAAGGCATCACCCTTCGAACCCAGTTGTTCCTGTGCCCAGGCGTACCAGTAACTCCACTCCGGCTCGCTGCGCTCATCGCTGGGTAATTGTTCAATCCAGTGCTTGACGTCACCCGCATCCTGGCGGATCAGCGCATTGCGTACCCGCCACTGACGAAGGTCGCGATCCACGGCTGCATCGGGGACTTCCCTGAGCCAGCGTGCAGCTTCCGGCTCATTGTCCAGTGCCGCTGCCAGTGCAATACGCTGTAGCACCTCTGCATGTTGCGTTGCGCTGAACTTATGGCTGCTGCGCAGGATTTGCCAATGTTTGTACGCTTGTACGGGTTTATGTCGGGCAAGACGCTGTATGGCATGTGTCAGGATTTCGCGAACCAGAGGGGTGTCCTGTTTTGCCCATTGGCTGGTTATGGCAGCGGTTGGTCGGCGGTGGGCACGGTACCAGCGATTAACCCACTTGCGATCCTCCGCAGACAACTTCCTGGCAAGATAGGCGGCAAGACTCGACTTCTGGTTTGCGAATGCCAGGCGTACGCGTTGCCAGATGTCAGCACTGGTCAGGTGCGAGCTGGCAGAAAGTTGTCTGAATACGGGGTTGCAGGCATCGGGCTGTGAATGGCCGACCAGCCACAATTTCAATGCGTCATCCAGCGCTGCTTCCCGGTCTTGCCCCAGCTCCAGCCTGGCGCGTATTTCGTAGCATTGCAGGGAGACCGAAGTCTGTGGCCAGTAGAAGGCCAGGTAGTTTTTCCAGTCGCCGCGCCGCGCCAGTTGTTTTAGCCAGCTGATACGCAGGCGTGTGGCAATGGGTTGATCGTTGTAGCGCTGGAAGAATGTTCGAACTTCAGTGGGGGTTGCCTGTTTGAGACGGCGTTTCAGTGCCCAGTAGTCCAGGTAGCCATACAGGGGGTAGGCAGCGAGTTTTTGTTTTAACTGTTTGAAGGTTTTTGTATCACCGCTTCGAAGTGCGGTTTCGGCACGCAGGAAATCATCCCGCTGCCGGTCCAGCGAGTCAGCCGCACTTTGCTGTGCCGGCAGCAGGATCAGCAGTATCAGGCAGGCCTGAATGAATCGGGATTTCACCGGGGATTGCATTCCATGTTAAACCACACCGCCACCATAAAAGACTGGACTCAAAGGTACAACGACCGCTGAGTTGTTTTCCTGATTTATTTAGTGGTAATAAGTTTCTGGGTTTTGCCGATACGCCGGGTACCAATCTGGAAGCCCGAAAGCATGGATGCGCAGTATGTTCAGACAATTTAAAATTGGTTTACGTCTCAGTGTGGCCTTTGCTGCTACCTTTTCATTGGCCATTGTGGCTGTGTTGGTCAGCTCACTGTCCGATTTTTCCTCCGTTGTGGAAGATGCAGAACTCAGGGAGCTTGCCAGTTATTCCAGCAGTTTTAACAGCCTGGTTGAAAGCCAGGGTCAAATTGCCATCATGTTGAGTGCCTTGGTGGCTGATCTTCCGCAAGTTCAGGCAGCGTTTGCCAAGGGTGATCGTGACGGTTTGCTGGCGATCCTCAAGCCGGCGTATGACAACCTGAAGACGCAGTATGGTGTAAAGCAGTTTCAGTTTCATGAACCCAATGCCCACTCTTTTCTGCGCGTCCACAAGCCGAAAAAATTCGGTGATGATTTATCGTCTTTCCGTCATACCGTGGTGAAGGTGAACCAGACCAGGCAGCCTATACAGGGTGTGGAAAAAGGCATCGCAGGGCTGGGTATTCGCGGTGTCTACCCGATTGAGTACGCGGGCCGACATCTCGGCACGGTTGAATTTGGCTTAACACTGGGCGATAAATTGCTGGAGTCATTCAAGCGCCAGAGTGCTGTTGAGGCTACACTTTACGTGCCCGGTGACAGTGGTTTTAACCTGTTTGCCTCGACCTGGAAGGCGCCCTCCGCTGCAGATGAATCGATACGGTCTGCCATGAACGGCCAGCCGGTGGTGAATAAAATCGATTATCAGGACA
>CAZVBD010000095.1:0-3411 GCA_964625255.1 uncultured Thiohalobacter sp.
GGTACCCATGCCGGTCATAATGGCAGAACTGCGCGCCCGCAGGCGCTGCACATCCTGTCGTGCCTCCGGACCACTGATCCACTGGCTCTCACCCGACGCCATGGCCGTGCGCCCGTCAAGACTGGCTGCCAGTTTGACGCGCAGCCAGGGCCGACCACGTTCCATACGTGAGTTGAAACCGGGGTTCAGGTCACGCACCGGCGCTTCCAGCAAACCGGTATCGACCCTGATTCCTGCAGCTCGCAGCACTTCAATACCGCTACCCGCCACCTGTGGATTCGGGTCCTGCATACCGATCACGACTCGTGCGACACCGGCCTTGACCAGTGCTTCTGCACAAGGTGGTGTGCGCCCGGTATGACTGCACGGTTCCAGCGTCACATAAGCCGTTGCGCCACGGGCGCGGTCACCGGCTTCACGCAATGCATACACTTCGGCATGCGCTTCGCCAGCCCGCTGATGCCAGCCACGACCGGACACTTCAGTACCGGTAACAATCAAACAGCCAACGTTCGGGTTGGGGGGTGTACTGTAAACACCTTGCCGGGCCAGTTGTACCGCCTCGGCCATAAAGGCACGATCGGCTGTATCAAATACTGTTGTATCAGCCTGCGATCGCTCAGGCATCGGGCAGCTTATCCGCTTCGTCCGGCAACAACGGCATCTGGTTGCGCTTTTCTTCCGGCGTGGGTTCCTGCTCAAGACGTTCGATCTCGTCGCGGAATTCACTCACGTCCTGGAAACTGCGGTACACCGAAGCAAAGCGGACATAAGCCACCTGGTCGAGACTGCGCAACTCTTCCATAACCCATTCGCCCACTTGGCGAGAGGGGATTTCACGCTCGCCACAGGCTTGCAGGCGGTGCTGAATACGGCTGATACCGGCTTCCACACTTTCAGTATCGACCGGGCGTTTTTCCAGCGCGCGCAGCACACCGGTGAGTAATTTCTCTTCATTAAACGGTTCGCGCGTGCCATCACTCTTGATGATGCGCGGCATCACCAGTTCGGCCGATTCATAGGTCGTAAAACGATCCGCACAGGCCATGCATTCACGACGACGGCGCACCTGCATCCCTTCGCCGGCGAGGCGTGAGTCGATGACTTTGGTATCCATGTTTCCACAGAACGGGCAGCGCATGTGCAGTCAGTCTCCGATGGACAAGGGCTTCAACCGTAAACCGGGAAGCGTTTGCAGAGTTCCAGCGCCTTCGCCTTGACCTGCTCGACGGTACCGGCATTTTCCACATCGTCCATGATATCGCACATCCAGCCGGCCAGTTCGCGCACCTCGGCTTCACCGAAACCGCGCGTGGTAACCGCCGGGGTACCCACACGAATACCACTGGTCACAAACGGTGACTGCGGATCATTGGGCACCGCGTTCTTGTTCACGGTGATATTGGCCGCGCCCAGTGAAGCGTCGGCCTGTTTGCCGGTAATGCCTTTGGCAATCAAATCGACCAGGAACAGATGGTCATCCGTCCCGCCGGAAACCACATTGTAACCGCGATCCAGAAATACCTGCGCCATGGCACGAGCATTGGCCAGCACCTTGCCCTGGTAGTCCTTGAAATCCGGCTGCAACGCTTCCTTGAAGGCCACTGCCTTTGCCGCAATCACGTGCATCAACGGGCCACCCTGAATACCGGGAAAGACCAGTGAATTAAGCTTCTTTTCAAGATCCGGATTGGCCTTGGCGAGAATCAGGCCGCCACGCGGGCCGCGCAGGGTTTTATGTGTGGTGGTAGTGGTGACATCGGCAATCTGTACCGGGCTGGGGTAGTGCCCGGTCGCAACCAGGCCGGCGACGTGCGCCATATCCACGAACAGAAAAGCCCCCACGGAATCGGCAATCTGACGGCAGCGTTCCCAGTCAACCACCCGGGAATAGGCGGAGAAACCGGCCACGACCACTTTGGGCTGATGTTCCTGCGCCAGAGCTTCCATATGGTCATAGTCGATCTCGCCGGTGTCGGCATTCAGGCCATACTGGATGGCGTTAAACACCTTGCCGGAAAAATTCACTTTCGAGCCGTGCGTCAGGTGACCACCATCCGCAAGACTCATTCCCAGAATGGTATCGCCGGGGGCACACAGTGCGAGATACACAGCGGCATTAGCCTGCGAACCGGAATGCGGCTGCACATTGGCATAATCAGCACCAAACAGTTGTTTGGCGCGGTCGATAGCCAGTTGTTCGGCTACATCCACATGCTCACAACCGCCGTAGTAGCGTTTGCCAGGGTAACCTTCAGCATATTTATTGGTCAGCACACTGCCCTGCGCTTCCATCACACGTGGGCTGGCGTAGTTTTCCGACGCAATCAGCTCGATGTGCTCTTCCTGGCGCACCTCTTCGGCGGCAATAGCGGCGGCGAGTTCGTCATCGAACCCCTTGATGGTCATTTCCTTGCTGAACATTCGGTTTCCCCGGCACGGCTGAAAAGAGGCGAATCATACTGGAATCAGCCCGTTTCGCCCAGTAGCACGGCCGTCACGGCGGCGTAAACCGCCGCCCCCCGATCATTGCTCAGAAACGGTTGGTCAGCTTGACGCTGGCGCCATAGTCCGGTGTGCTGTCGGTGAATCCGGCTATAGCCGATACACTGGCCGAAACCCCGGATGTCAGCTTCCAGCCCAGGAATGCACTGGCCATGTGCTGATCATCACTGCCACTGACCGTGGCACGCCGGTAGTCATACCCCAGGCCCGCACTGCTGCCCTCGCCCGTCTTGAACATGAGACCGAGGCTGCCATACGGCACATCACGGTAGGTGAAATCACCGGAATCCCCGGTCACCAGGTAACCCACCGTAAAATAGGGGGATACCACGCCGCTACCCAGCACTCCATCAAACTGTACTGCGTAATCATTCTCACCGGTGCCCAGGCCATCATTCTCGTCGGCTGTACCAAACTTGACCTTGCCACTTAATTCATAGAATGAACCATCCGCCGGCATGAACGCATAACCCACGCGGGTAATAACGTCACCAAGACCACTGTTGGAAACACTGGCAGTTGACGAACTGCCACCACCGGAACCGCCACCCGAGCCGAACAAGCCACCACTGAAATTATCAAACACCAGCGGACTGCCTGAACCGGGCACCACTGTGCCGTTACCGGTAACGCGTATATAAGGCACCGTCAGCTCAACACGCCAGGGGCCATCGGTGTAGGCCAGTGACACGGGCATATACTCGATTTCCGTAGTCACATCCTGACCATAATCACCACTGCTGTAGTCATAACCTGCGGCAATTTCCACACGTCCCTCGGAATAGCCTGCACTCGGTGCGGCAAGCACCAGCGCCGTCAGAAGAACCGGAATTTTTTTCTCTATGAACTGCATATTAACCTACTCCCAATACTGTAGATCCTTACGGGTAACCGGGGATGATAACG
>CAZVBD010000095.1:3511-9889 GCA_964625255.1 uncultured Thiohalobacter sp.
TCCATGCCTGCCGGACGCTGCATACCTGCAGACCGTTCACGCGCCATGACCTGTGCACGCTCTCCAAATTCACGCGCCTGCTGCTGATGCTCATTAGCCTGCTCACGCGCCCGGGTTTCGTGCTCATTCATTCTTGAAGAACGATTGGCCTCTGCTCCAGCCGCACGGTCACCCGCCTGCTGCTCAAACTGCTGACCTGTCCCGCGAGCCGTCTGCTCGTTACTGCCCGAATCCAGCGCCGAGGCTGTTGCGCTGGCCGAACCCAGCAACAAGGCAAGTGAGGAAGCAATCATCAGTGACTTGATTTGAATGTGCATAGTCTTTCTCCTGTCGGTATATCAATAAATAGTGTTTGTGGGAAATATTCCCACTGACGAAAATTGTATGTGGTAATATTTCCCACGTCAAGCTAAAATGCCTCGCATGGAACACCGGGTAGTGAATAATGTGACGGCCTTCACACCAACTGAATATGACCTTTAATGATCGAAAACGGGTAAAACGGCGTGCAAACCACCACACAGGATGAAACACCGGCAGCACTGATCAGGGCCGTGGTGTGGCTGTGTCGGCCGCTGGTCCGCCTTTTGATTGAAAAAGGTATCGGCTACCCGCAACTGCGTGATCTGCTCAAGCGGCTCTACGTGGATGTGGCCGAGGAATCCTTCTCCCTGCCGGGCAAACCTCTGACCGACAGCCGGATCTATATCCTTACCGGCGTACACCGCAAAGACATCAAGCGTCTGCGCGGTGCCGGGGAAGAAGACCTGGCCGCGCAGGCCTCGACCCTGGGTGCCGCCATTGTTTCGCGCTGGATGGGGCTGCCCGACTACCGTGATGCCAGTGGCCAGCCGCGTTGCCTGCCTCGCACAGCCGATAATGACCAGGCCTGTTTCGACCGCCTGGTGGCCGACGTGAGCAAGGATGTACGGCCGCGTGCCATCCTCGATGAACTGCTTCGACAGGGCGTGGCATCAGTCAATGAAGCAGGCGAAGTCTGTTTGCAACAATCCGCGTTCGTCCCAACGGCCGACTTTGGCGAGCAGGTCTTCTTTATGGGGCGCAATGTGCATGACCATCTCGCCGCCTGCACACACAACCTGCTGACACCTGATACCCCCATGCTGGAACGCAGCGTCTATTTCGCCCGGCTCAGCGATGAATCGGTCTGCCAGTTACGTGACCTGGCAGAACATCGGGCCGCCGAGCTGTTGAGCGCCATCAACGAAGAAGCACTGGCGCTACAAAAGCGCGATGAAAACAACCCGGAAGCCGACCAGCGCATCCGCTTTGGCTGCTACTGGTTTCAGGCGCAGCGCATGAAAAACAAGGGTAATACACCATGAAATCGTTTCGCCATCTTCTTGCCGTATGCATTCTGCCTGTCCTGCTGGCCGCCTGTGTGGCCGGTCAACCCGACAAGCTCGCTGTCGCAACTGACCCGGATGATGAAAGCGGTATTGGCGGCACCGGCATCATCGGTGCAATTACCGGCTTTGGCAGTATTTTCGTCAATGGCGTAGAAGTAGAGATCGACGACAGGACACAGCTTTTCATTGATGAACAGCCTGCTGATAACACCGGTTTCGAACGTGGTGACGTGGTGGAAATTCTGGCCAGCGAGCAACGGGGCATCACACACGCCCGTCGTATTCAGCTCCGCCATGAAGTTATCGGTACCGTTGACCGTGTCGATGGCAGCCGCTTTAACCTGCTGGGTCAAACGGTCCTGTACACAACACAGACCGGCTATGTGCCGCAGGTGGGCGACACCGTGCAGGTGAGTGGATTCCGCGATGCTGAAGGATTGATTCACGCCACACGTATTGCGCCCGACAAGCAAAAACGTACCTTGCTGCGTGGCACAGTACACAAGACAGGCAATGGGTACTTTTATATCGGCAGGCAGAAGGTAACTGTCCGGAACAACCCGGATATCCAGACTGGCGATATCGTTCGTGTTCGTGGTCAGTTACTGGGCGACAACCTGAAAGCCTCAAACCTGACGGTCATACGTTCCCTGCCGTTTGGCAAGGATGTCCAGCGACTGCTGGTGCAGGGCTTCATTCAAAAACAGCCACAGGGCTACCGTATTGACCACATACCACTCACACCGGCCGGAAACGGGACAGGGATACCGTTCACTATCCGCGGGCAGCAACCCGTCCGCCTGGAATTGCGCCGCGATACCCGCAATCACTGGATACCGGCCCGCCTGATCAGTGAAAAGGGGCTGCAGAGAGGAAACCCTGTACCCGTTCCGCGTAATGCGCCACGGTGGCGTTCTCCCGCCATGCCGGGTTTCCCCGGCGGCATGCCTCGATCACCCGGCATGGGCGGGCGAGGCGGACACTAGGTCTTGTCGCAAGCTGCACGTAACAGTGTGGGGCTGGAATCGATCAGTCTCAGGTCATCAAGTGGTTTCGGGCGTGCGATACCGTAACCCTGGGCAAAATCAATACCGAGTGATTTCACCTCTTCAAGGATGGCCGCATCTTCCACAAATTCTGCAATCGTCAGCTTGCCCATCACGTGACCAATATCATTGATGGACTTGACCATGGCAGAGCTGATGGGGTCATTGACGATCTCCCGCACGAACGACCCGTCAATCTTCAGGTAATCCACGGGCAAACGCTTGAGATAAGTAAACGAAGACAAACCCGAACCAAAATCATCCAGGGCAAACTGACAGCCCAGTGCTTTCAGCGTCTCCATGAATTCAGTCGCGGAGGAGAGATTACTGACAGCAGCCGTTTCCGTAATCTCGAAACACAGTTGCGCAGGCTTTACTGTACTGACATACAGCCTGTCCACAATATCGGACAGTAACTGCTTGTCAGAGAGCGACTGCCCGGAGAGATTAATCATGAACACCGGCGGATCACCAACTGGCAGCTGTGCTTCCAGCCAGCCGAGGGCATGCATGACCACCCAGCGGTCGATATCTGTCATCAGGTTATAACGTTCCGCCGAGGGGATAAATGAACCTGGCTGTACCAGTGAATCATCGGGTGCAATCATGCGGACCAGTATTTCAACGCGACCAGCCAGCGCCTGTACCTGACCGGTGGGAACCACAGGCTGGTAATACAGACAAAAGCGGTCCTGTTCCAGCGCCTCCTTGATCCGCGTGACAAGCTTGACTTCACCCCGGTGTCTGATGATTTCCTGGTCATCGATCGTCGCGGTATGGACCCGGTTGCGGCCCGCCTCTTTCGCCATGTAGCAAGCCGTATCAGCCGTACTGAGGGCCATGGCAGGATTCATGCCGTTGGATTTCACTGACACAATACCGATGCTGATGCCTGCTGTGAAGGTTCTGCCCTCCCAGAAAAAATGAAAATGTTCGACAGCTGAACGCAGTGCTTCACCGATATCTGCCGCCTTGTCCAGCGGACAGTCCATCAGCAGTATGCCAAACTCATCACCGCCAAGGCGTGCAAGAACGTCTGTCTTGCGTAACTTCGCTTTCATGATCACAGCCAACTGACGCAGGAACTCATCACCAGCAAGATGCCCACAGGTATCGTTAATGATCTTGAACTGATCCAGGTCCATGTAGAACAACGCGTGCTCGCATTCATCTGACGTTGCCAGCTCGATAAGGTATTCAAGGTGTCGTTCAAATTCGCGCCGGTTAATCAGCCCCGTCAACTCATCATGGCTGGCTTGATAGGAGATACGTTGATTTTTTTCTGCAATCCGGTGCGTCACCAGCCAGGCGATCATAAGCGCAAAACCCAGTGCAACAGCCGCCAGCGCAAACATCTTGCGTCGTGTTTCCTGATAATGGACAGCCGATATCTCGATAGCGGCCTCGGCATTTTTTTGTTCCAGGTCAACCAGCTCATCGAGCAGTGCAAGCAATCGCTCCTGACTAAAGGCAGCCGCCTGCATGGCAATCTCAACGTCTTTTCCTGATACCCCACTCAACAGCAGATCGGCGGCATAATCATTCTCTGGCTGGGCACGTTTGGTCCCCTCGCTCAACTTCTTGTGGATCGCAATCTCTCGTGCATCCATCGTCTTTGACACAAGCACCTCGCGCGCACGGCCATACGGCCCGGCGTACCCGAGAAAGCGCATGTATTCTTCATCACGTTTGAAGGGGTCTGTCGTCAGCCACATGGCTTTCAGGCTGTTGGCGCGCAAACGTATAGCATCACGCATGGTGTTGGCGGCAGCGGTCTTGGCGTTGGTTTCCTCAACCAGGCTGGAAATGCTGTTGTTAAGCATCTGCATCTGGTTCAGGGCAATAAAAACCAGCATAAAAACAATCACCAGTACTGCGCCGAAGCCCAGACTAATGATGGTTTTTGTATTGTCCCGCGATACGCTCACTGACTGATACCTGGTTTCTGTACCCTGAACTTCATCCTATCGGCTATACACTTAAAATTTTTAGCATTTTTACCCCACCCCATCCCGCCGGCCCCGGTATAATGCCCCCAGTTTATCGTCAACCGGTGAGAACACATGGCCCAGTACGTCTACACAATGAACCAGGTCGGCAAAGTCGTGCCGCCCAAACGCGAAATCCTGCGTGATATCTCCCTGTCGTTTTTCCCCGGTGCCAAAATTGGCGTACTGGGCCTGAATGGCTCCGGTAAATCCACCCTGCTACGCATCATGGCCGGCATCGACACCGAAATAAACGGCGAAGCACGCCCACAGGCCGGCATCAAAGTGGGCTACCTGCCACAGGAACCGCAACTTAATGAAAGCAAGGACGTACGTGGCAACGTCGAGGAAGCGTTATCAGACATCACCGATGCACAAAAACGCCTCGATGAAGTCTATGCCGCCTACGCTGAACCGGATGCCGATTTTGATGCACTGGCTGCCGAACAGGCCAAACTGGAAAACATCCTGCAAGCCAGCGACGGCCACAACCTGGAACGCACCCTGGAAATCGCCGCTGATGCCCTGCGCCTGCCCCCCTGGGATGCCGACGTCAGCAAACTGTCCGGTGGTGAAAAACGCCGTGTTGCCCTGTGCAAACTGCTGCTCTCCAAACCCGACATGCTGTTGCTCGACGAACCGACCAACCACCTGGACGCTGAAAGCGTCGCCTGGCTGGAACGCTTCCTCCACGAATACCCCGGCACCGTCGTCGCCGTCACCCATGACCGCTACTTCCTCGACAACGTCGCCGGCTGGATTCTGGAGCTGGATCGCGGCCACGGCATTCCCTGGGAAGGCAACTACTCCTCCTGGCTGGAACAAAAGCAGGACCGCCTGCAACAGGAAGAAAAAACCGAAAGCGCCCGCCAGAAAGCCATGAGAACCGAACTGGAATGGGTCCGCAGCAGCCCCAAGGGCCGCCACGCCAAGAGCAAGGCGCGCCTCGCACGCTTCGAGGAACTGTCCTCGCAGGAAGCACAAAAACGCAACGAGACCAAAGAACTCTACATACCGCCGGGTCCAAGACTGGGCGAACTGGTGGTCGAAGCCAACCACATACGCAAAGCCTTCGGTGACCGCCTGCTGGTTGACGACCTGAGCTTCCGTCTGCCACAGGGCGGCATCGTCGGCATCATCGGCCCCAACGGCGCCGGTAAAACTACCCTGTTCCGCATGCTGACCGGACAGGAATCCGTCGACAGTGGTGAGCTGCGCATTGGTGAAACCGTACAACTGGCCTGCGTCGATCAAAGCCGCGACGCCCTGGACGACAGTAAAACCGTATGGGAAGAAATCTCCGACGGCCAGGACATTATTGCCATTGGCAAGTATGAAGTTAACTCACGCGCCTACGTGTCACGCTTCAACTTTGGTGGCACCGAACAACAAAAACACGTTGGCACACTATCCGGCGGTGAACGTAACCGCGTACATCTCGCCAAACTGCTGCGCAGCGGTGGCAACCTGTTATTACTCGATGAACCCACCAACGACCTCGACGTGGAAACCCTGCGCGCCCTCGAAGAAGCCCTGCTCGACTTCCCCGGCTGTGCCGTTGTTATTTCACATGATCGCTGGTTCCTTGACCGTATCGCCACCCACATCCTTGCTTTTGAAGGCGACAGCCAGACAATCTGGTTTGAAGGAAACTATGCCGACTACGAAGAAGACCGCAAGCGTCGACTGGGCGATGCCGCCGACCAGCCACACCGGATCAAGTACAAGCGATTGAACTAACCACCCTGCTTAAAAAAACAGCCGGGCAAGATTTTCAGACTGCTTTACCAACGCTCACGGGGATATACGGCAACTTGCTGTTTCCGGTACGGGCCTTGTCACGTGTATTCCAGGGTAAGATGGTCAGCGTCTTGCGTACTGTGACAGAGCACGGTGAACTGCGCCCCGGTTATGTTGATAGCACCCTGGATACACTGATGCAGACTGAGTGGGTGGTGTACAGCAAGGCGTGTG